>VBJE01000166.1 GCA_005879675.1 Chloroflexota bacterium | reverse complement strand
CAGCATGAGCCGGAGGAGAACGTCGAGCTTGCACGCATCAGCGGTGGCTTCGCGGGCCGCGGACTCGTCGGTTTCGACCTGGCGGGGGACGAGGTCCGCTACCCCGCCGCTCCGCACAGGCGGGCGTTCGAGGCGGCGCGAGCTGCGGGCCTGCGCCTGACGTGCCACGCCGGCGAGGCCGGCGATCCCGCCCACGTCGAGGAGGCCCTGGAGCTGGGCGTGGAGCGGATCGCGCACGGCGTGCTCGGGGCGAGGGACCCGCGGATCGTCGAGCGCATCCGGGCCGAGGGCGTGGTGCTCGACATGTGCCCAACGGCGAACTGGAAGTGCAAGGCGGTGCAAGCGCTGCGAGAGCACCCGCTTCCCGGTCTGGTGCGCGCCGGCCTGCGCTGCACGATCAGCACCGACTCCCGCACCGTTGCGGGCACGACGCTGACGCGGGAATTTCAGCTGATGTCGGAGGCCGGCATGACCGACGACGAGTTGCGCCGGTGCAACGAGATGGCGTACGAGGCAAAGTTCGGCTAGGGGCGCCGGTTTCCGCACGAGACGGCGAAAACGTGCGGAATCGGAGGTCGCAATTCGCACGAGATGGCGAAAACGTGCGGAATCGGGGTGGACCTAGCCGGTCCCGAACAGCCGGTCCCCGAAATCACCGAGACCCGGGACGATATAGGCCTTGTCGTTGAGCCGCTCGTCGAGGGCCGCGGTGTAAACGTCCACCTCTGGATGCCTCTCTTCGAGCACCTTCACGCCCTCGGGCGCCGCCACGATGCACACCATGCGCGTGTCCCGCCCCCCCGCCTCCTTGATCAGGTCCAGCGCCTGCGCCGCCGACCCACCGGTCGCCAGCATGGGATCGAGAAGCAGGGGGATCTTGCCCTTCAGCCGCGGCAGCTTGTTGTAGTAGATGCGGGCGACGGCCGTCTCCTCGTCGCGCTCCAGGCCGATGTAGCCGACGCTCACGCGCGGCAAGAGGTCGAGCACCGGCGCGAGCAGGCCGAGGCCCGCGCGCAGCACGGGGATGGCAACCACCTCGTTCTCGACCTCGATCGCGGGTGCCTCGGCAAGCGGTGTCTGCACCGTGCCACGTCGCGTGGGCAGGTCAGCGGTCGCCTCGTACAGCAGGAGCGTGATGACCTTGCGCGCGAGGCTGCGGAACTCTTCCGGCGGCGTCGTCTTGTCGCGCAGCCCGCGCAGGCTGTCGGCGACGAGCGGGTGCTTACTGATGCTTAGCGGCAAGGGCGTCGTGTTTGATGAGCCGGCGGATGGCGTCGACGGCCACGGACAGCATGCGGTCCATGTAGGACGGATCGAGGTGATGGATCTCGCCGGCACCGAGCTCGTCGACGCACAGGTTGATGCAGCCGGCTCGCATCTGCCGCAGCCGCGCCACCACGAACAAGGTCGACGCCTCCATGTCGTTGCTCAAGATCCCGGCCTTCGCCCACATCTCCAGCTCGTCGCGTAGGTGCGGTCGCGGCATCCGGTCCGGCATGAGGTCGGAATAGAGCGCATCCACCGAGCGCGTCACTCCGACGTGGTACCTGGCGCCCGCCGCCTCAGCCGCCTCGATCAACGCGTTGACAACATGCAGCGAGGCAACCGCCGGATACTCGAGCGGGATGTAGCCGTTGGGCGTGCCTTCCGACCGAACCGCGGCGAAGCTGATCACGAGGTCGCCCATCTTGATGTCCGCCTGCGATGCGCCACACGTGCCGACGCGCAGCAGCGTGTGCACTCCCAGCTCGTGAAGCTCCTCGACGCCGATCGCCACCGACGGCCCACCCATGCCCGTCGACATCGTCGAGACCGTCACGCCATCGATCTTGCCGGTGAACGTGCGGTACTCGCGGCTGAAGGCGACCTCGCGCGCGTCGTCGAGGTGCTTGGCGACCAGCGGCGTCCGGAACGGGTCGCCCGGCACCAGGACGTAGTCGCCCACGTCTCCGGGCCCGAGACCTATGTGGTACTTCTTCTCGGTGACGGCCATCGGCCGAATGTTAATCCGCCTTCGTCACGCCATCCCGGTCGACCCTGGCGAGGACGTGCGGCGGCCGGCGTACCTCGCGGTCGACGATCCGCCATGCGTTGCGAATGCGCGAGGCGACGCGTTCCACGAGCTCCGGCGTCTGCGCGTGCACGGTGACGAGGGGCTCGCCCTTGCGTACGCGAGCACCCACCGGCGCCTCGATCACGAAGCCTGCCGCCGGGTCGATCCGGTCTTCCTTGCGCGTCCGGCCGGCCCCTAGCTCGAGCGCCGAGAGACCCACCTCCAGCGCATCGATGCCTTCGACATGACCGTCGGCATCCGCGCCGATGGCGATCCGGATCGGCGCGACGGGCAGGCCCCGCTCCAGGTGGCCCCCCTGCGCCGCGAGCATGCGCTCGAACCTCTCGCGGCCGGCGCCCGAGCGCAGCACCTTCTCGACATCTGCCGAGACGCGCGCGACGTCGCACATCTCCCGCGTCACCCGCAGGCAGACCTCGAGCAGCTCCTGGTCGCCCTCGCCGGCCAGCGCATCGAGCGCTTCCTGCACCTCGAGCGCGTTGCCGACCGAGCGGCCCAGCGGGTTGTCCATGGCGGTGACCAGCGCCACCGTGCGCCGCCCGGCGCCCTCGCCCAGGACGACCATCTCGCGAGCGAGGTCTTCGGCCGCCGCGATGTCGGGCATGAAGGCCCCGCGCCCGAACTTGACGTCGAGCACGATCGCGTCGGCCCCGGCCGCGATCTTCTTGGACATGATGCTCGAGGCGATCAACGGCAAAGAGGGCACGGTCGCTGTCACGTCGCGCAGCGCGTAGAGGAGCTTGTCGGCCGGGACCATGCGGGGCGACTGCGCCGCCACCGCGATGCCGATCTCGCGGACCTGCTGGATGAACCTTTCCGGTTGCAGGTCCACGGTCACGCCCGGCACCGACTCCAGCTTGTCGAGCGTCCCGCCCGTGTGCGCGAGCGCCCGCCCGCTGAGCTTCGGCACCTTGACCCCGCAGGCGGCGGCAAGCGGGCCCGCGACCAGAGTGACCTTGTCGCCCACGCCGCCGGTCGAGTGCTTGTCCACCTTGATGCCGTCGATCGCGCTCAGGTCGAGGACCTCCCCGCTCGCGACCATCGCCTCGGTGAGCGCCAGCGTCTCGGCCGGGGTCATGCCTCGGATGCAGACGGCCATCAGCCAGGCGGCCATCTGGTAGTCGGGGATCTCGCCCCGCACGTAGCTGCTCAGGAGGAAACGGATCTCCTCGGCGGTGTGCTCCTGCCCGTCGCGCTTCCGGCCGATCACCTCCAGAGCGTTCACGAGCCCTAATTTTCGCTGCAGAAGGCGGGTGTACAATCCGGCCGACCGAGCGATCCGCGCCCGGACTTTGCTTCCGGGCTTTTTTCAGTTGTAAGGGAGCAGCAAGGATGGGTCATAAGCGCCTTAGGTTTCTGGGTGTGGTTGCCGCGGCCATGGTTTTCGCGCTGGCATGCGGCGGGACCACAGGAGGTGGAACACCCACCAAGACTTACAAGATCGGACTTGTCACTGACGTCGGCGGGCTCAACGACAAGAGCTTCAACCACCTTGCGGATGTCGGCCTCGAGAAGGCGAAGACGGACTTCAAGATCCAGGGCGACGTCAAGGAATCGAAGAGCGGCGACGAGTACGTGCCAAACCTCACCGACTTCGCGACCAAGGGCTATGACCTCGTGATCGGCGTCGGCTTCCTCATGCAGGAGGCCGTCGGCACCGTCTCGGGCCAGTTCCCGAACGTGCATTTCGCGATCATCGACGGCGCGGGCACCGACGCGAAGGGCAACGACCTGAAGCACTCCAACGTCGTCTCCCTCTTCTTCAAGGAGCAGGACGCGGGCGCGATGGTCGGCGTGATCGCCGGCTGGATGGAGAAGAACGGCAAGGCCAAGAAGAACAAGCACGTCATCGGCGCCGTGGGCGGCGTCAGCATCCCGCCGGTCAACCACTACATCGCCGGCTACAAGTGGGCGGCGAAGATGGAGGACTCGTCCATCGACGTCAAGGTGGGCTACTCCAACAACTTCACCGACCCCGCCAAGTGCAAGGGGGTCGCGCAGAGCCAGATCAACGCCGGAGCCGACATCCTCTTCCAGGTCGCCGGCGGTTGCGGACTCGGCGTGCTGCAGGCCGCCGGTCAGGCAAGCGTCTACAGCATCGGCGTGGACGCCGACCAGAAGGACGCCGACCCGTCGGTCATCGCGAGCGCGCTCAAGAAGGTCGACGTCGCCACCTACACCGCGATCAAGAACATCGTCAACAACCAGTTCACGAGCGGAGCGCTGACGTTCAGCATCGCGAACGAAGGCGCCGGCTACGCAGTCGACAACCTCGACCTTCCCGCGGAGCTGAAGGCCGAGCTGGACAAGATCCAGGGCCAGATCAAAGCCGGCACGCTGATACCACCGGCGGACATTCCATAGCCACCGTTTCGGGGACGGGCGCGCGCAGCGCCCGTCCTCGACCGCCCGGCCTGCCGCCGATCGTCCGGCGCCTCGCCGGCGGGCTCGGCATGCCGCTCGGCTCGGTCCTCTTCGCATTCGCAGTCGGCGCCATCATCTGCGCCGTCACCGGCGCCAACCCAATCGACGCCTACAGCGGGCTGATCTGCGGAGGGTTCGGGATCGCCTGCACGCAGGGGGAGAACCCGGCGCTTCAGGTCTCGAACACGATCGTCTTCCTCACCCCCCTCATCACCACCGGCGTGGCGGTTGCCCTGCCTTTCCGGGCCGGGCTCTTCAACATCGGCGCCGAAGGCCAGCTCCTGGCGGGCTCGGTCGCGTGCACGGCGATCGGCGTGAAGTTCGGCAACCTTCCGTCGCCGATCCTTTTGCCGATGGTGCTGCTGGGCGGGATGGCGGCCGGGGCGCTGTGGGCGGGCATCGCGGGGGTCCTGAAGGCCACCGTCGGCGCGCACGAGGTCGTGACCACGATCATGCTCAACTACGTCGCCCAGTGGCTGGTGCGCTTCCTCATCATCGGCGGCCCCCTGCAGCTTGGTCCCGGCACCTCCAAGTCTCTCCCCATCGGTGAGGGCGCGCGCCTGGCGACCATCCTGCCGGCCGACAACTCGCTGATCATCTTCGGCCTGCCCGCGAGCGTGTTTCGCGTGCACACGGGACTGCTGATCGCGCTGGCCGCCGCGGCGGCGTTTGCATTCCTGCTTTGGCGGACATCGTTCGGCTACGAGATCCGCGCGGTGGGCCAGAGCCAGAAGGCCGCGCGCTACGCGGGCGTGAGCGTGCGCCGCACGATCATCCTGACCATGCTCATCGCCGGGGCGTTCTCAGGCCTGGCTGGTGCGGTTCAGATCGCCGGCGTCGACCACAACCTGACCGACAAGTACTTCAGCGACACCACCGGCTTCGACGCGATCGCGGTCGCGCTCCTCGGCCTCGGCAGCGCGGTCGGGATCGTCCTCGCCTCGCTGCTCTTCGGGGCGCTGCACAGCGGCGGCGCGATCATGCAGAGCGACGCCGGGATCTCGAGCAACCTGGTGCTCGTCCTCCAGGCGCTGATCCTGTTCAGCATCGCGGCCAACTTCGTCGGCGCGATCCGCCGCGGCCTGCCGTTCGGGCGCAAGGCCACCCCCGACCTGCCACCAGAGCTTCCGCCGGCGGCCGGACTGATGTCGGACGCAACGGCACCCCCTCCGGAGAGCTCATGAGCGGCATCGGCGACATCCTCCATCTCCTGTTCACGGCGAACCTGTGGCAGGCCACGCTCGCCGCCGCGGTCCTGCTCCTCCTGCCCGCGCTGGGCGGCGTGATCTCGGAACGGAGCGGGGTGGTGAACATCGCGATGGAGGGCATGATGCTCACCGGGGCCTTCTTCGCCGTCGTCGCCGACCTCGCCTGGCACAACCCGTGGCTCGCGACCGGGGTCGCGATCGTTGCCGGCGGGCTGATGGCCTTGATCCACGCCGTGGTCTCGATCCAGTTCCGCGCCGACCAGATCGTGAGCGGGATCGCGATCAACATCTTCGCCGCCGGTTTGACCGTCTTCCTGGTCAACCGCATCTACGGCCTCCAGGACGTCGGACACGTCGGCCCGACCGAGGGCCTGCCCTACATCGACGTCCATGGGCTGGACCAGATCCCTTTCATCGGCCAGGTGTTCTTTCAGCAGAACGTGGTCGTCTACGTCGCTCTCATCCTGCTCGTGCTCATACACGTCGTGCTGTTCCGAACCCGCCTCGGGTTGCGCATCCGAGCGGTGGGCGAGCACCCCCAGGCCGCGGACACGGCGGGCCTGAACGTCTTCGCGATCCGTTACGGCGCCGTCATCGCCAGCGGGCTGCTGTCTGGCCTCTCAGGCGCCTTCCTCGCGATCGGGATCTCGAACACGTTCGTGCCGAACATGACCGACGGCCGGGGCTACATCGCGCTGGCGGCCATGATCTTCGGCAAGTGGACGCCGTTCGGCGCCTTCATCGCATGCCTGATCTTCGGCCTCGGGCAGGCGATCTACGACAACAACTCCATCATCCACGTCTCGCCGTACCTGCTCAGCATGCTTCCCTACGTCCTGACCCTGATCGTGCTCGCCGGGTTGGTCGGCCGCAGCACGCCGCCTGCGGCGGACGGCCTGCCCTACGTGCCGGGCTCGGAATGAGCGACACCGAGCGCACCGCCGTCGACATGCGCGGCATCGTCAAGCAATTTCCCGGCGTGCTCGCCAACAACCACGTCGATTTCAGCGTGCGGGCGGGCGAGATCCATGCCCTCGTGGGCGAGAACGGCGCCGGCAAGTCGACGCTGATGAACATCCTCTACGGGCTGATCCATCCCGACGCGGGCGAGATCCATGTCAACGGGAAGCTCACCCATATGACCGGCCCACGCGATGCGATCGTGCTGGGCATCGGCATGGTCCACCAGCACTTCATGCTGATCCCCGTCTTCTCCGTCGGCGAGAACATCATGCTGGGCCGCGAGCCGGTCGACGGCGTCGGCTTCTACAACCACGCGCGAGCGAGGAAGGCGATCAACGCGCTGACGAAGAAATACGGCCTCGCCCTGGACCCCGACGCCCGCATGGGCGATCTCCCCGTCGGGCTGCAGCAGCGGGCGGAGATCGTGAAGGTCCTGTACCGCGGCGCGAACATCCTCATCCTCGACGAGCCCACCGGCGTGCTGACGCCGCAGGAGAGCAAGGAGCTCTTCGCGGTGCTGCGCGACCTGGTCAAGGGTGGCAAGACGATCATCTTCATCAGCCACAAGCTGAAAGAGGTGCTCGAGATCTCCGACCGGATCACGGTCATGCGCCGGGGCAAGGTCGTAGGCCACCTGACGACAAGGGACACCAACGAGGAAGAGATCGCGACCATGATGGTCGGCCGCGAGGTGCTGCTGCGGGTGGACAAGAAGCCTGCCCAGCCGGGCGCGGTGGTCATGAGGGTCGAGAACGTGACCGCCAACTCGGACCGCGGCGTGTCTGCCTTGAAGGGCGTGTCCTTCGAGCTGCGTAAAGGAGAGATCCTTGGCATCGCCGGCGTCGAGGGCAACGGCCAGAGCGAGCTCATGGAGGTGCTCGCCGGCACTCGCAAGACGACGGGCGGCCACGTCCTGCTGGGCGATCGCGACATCACGACCTACGACGCGCGCACGGAACGCGACGCGGGCGTGGCCTTCATCCCCGAGGACAGGCGCGGCACCGGCCTGGTGCTCAGCTTTTCCATCGCCGAGAATTCGATCCTGGGTCGCGAGCGGTCGCCGCGATTCTCCTGGAACGAGCTCGTGTTGAAGCTGGTCGAGATTCGCGAGTGGGCGCGCCGGCTGGTCAAGGAGTTCGACGTGCGCACGCCGAGCATCGACGTCGCGGCGCGCAACCTGTCCGGAGGAAACCAGCAGAAGGTGATCGTCGCCCGCGAGATGGGCAGTGGACCGAAGGTCCTCCTGGCCGCGCAGCCCACGCGTGGTGTCGACATCGGCGCGATCGAGTTCATCCACCGCCGCATCGTCCAGGAGCGCGACGCGGGCACCGCCGTCCTTCTTGTTTCCGCCGAGCTCGACGAGGTCCGCTCGCTGTCGGACCGGATCGCGGTGATGTACGAGGGACAGATCGTCAGCTTCGAAAGCCC
>VBJE01000233.1 GCA_005879675.1 Chloroflexota bacterium | reverse complement strand
ACGCGGTGCTGGGCGCCCCCGACAAAGCGTGGCCCGCGCTCAAGCGCGCGCTCGAGTGGGCGACCGCCGCGTTGTGCGCGGAGATGGTCGGCGGCGTGCAGAAGGTGCTCGAGACCTCGACCGAGTATGCGAAGACCCGTCATCAGTTCGGCAAGCCGATCGGCATCTACCAGGCCGTCTCGCACAAGCTCGCGGACATGCTCGTGTTGTCGGAGAGTGGGCGCTCGGCGACCTACTACGCGGCGTGGGCGGTCGACGCCGACGCGAGCGACCGCTCTCTCGCATCCTCGATGGCGAAGGCATACGTGTCGGACGCCTATCGCAAGGTGGCGGGCGACGGCATCCAGGTGCACGGAGGCATCGGCTTCACCTGGGAGCACGACATGCACCTGTACTTCAAGCGCGCGAAATCCTCGGAAGTGACGCTCGGCGATGCGACCTACCATCGCGAGCTTGTCGCGCAGGCCCTCGACCTCTAGGAGACGCGGCTTGCTCGCGTGGGTGCTGCTCATCGCAGCCATCGCAACCGAGGTCGTGGGCACGCTCGCCCTGCGCGGCTCCAACGGCTTCACGCAGCTCGTCCCATCCGTCATCACGGTGACCGGCTACGTGGCGAGCTTCATCCTGCTCGCGATCGTGCTCAAGTCGATGCCGGTGGGGATTGTCTACGCGATCTGGTCGGCGATCGGCATCGCGCTCGTCGCGGTGCTGGGCAAGCTGATCTTCGACGACCCGGTGCCGCCGCTTGCGATCGCGGGCATGGTGCTGATCGTCGGTGGCGTCGTCCTGGTCAGCGCGTCAGGAGCGAAGACGCACTAGCCCCCGGCGAGCAGGCGGAAGACGACCAGGCCGAAGAGCACGCACGACGGGATGACCAGCGTCCGGTACAGAGCCCAGTAGCTCGTCCACGCGTCGCGCAGCCGGTCGAGCCTTCGACCAGAACCGAACGCGAGCGACCAGTAGATGGGCAGGGCTGAGCCGGTGTTCAGGGCCAGGGCGAGCAGCGCGACTCCGCCCGCACCCGCCAGCCAGGGCTGCACCGGGCCCGCGCCCCCAAACGCCGCCTGCGCGCCCCACAACGCCCCGGCCGCGATCAGGCTCAACACCGCCGGCAATCCGAGCAGGAAGAACGCGGCGAAGCTCACAACCACCATCGCGAGCATCAGCGCCAGCGTGGCNNGGGCCCGACGCCGGCGTGGACGCCACCAGCTGCGGGTCGGCCGCCTGCCCGCTGACCGCCGCGCGGACGTCGGACCACGAGTGCCAGTGCGCGCTCGCGCTGACCGTTCCGGCAACGCCGGCGGACGCTGCGGCGATGAGGACGCCCGCCGCGATCGCGGCCGCGTTGCGGCGCACGACGCCGAGCTGCAGCCATGTCCGCCTCCGTCGTGTCCGGCCGAGTCCCGTCTCCATCAGCCTCTCGCGGTCGAAGGTCGTGCCGCAGATCAGGGTCAGGGCAACGCAGGCGGTGATTGGAAGCAGGAGCGACGCCGGCGCAAAGGGCGAGCGAAAGACGAACAACGCAAGGGGCAGGTCGGCGACCGCGGCCGAAACGGGCGACAGCAGAAACGACCACGCGCCTCCCGCCGCTCCTTCGCGCGGGAACAGCATGAAGCCGAGCATCCGGCCCATCGCCGCCCAGTACGCGGTCACCCCGGCGACGAACGCGAAGACCGGCAGCAGGTCCCAGGGAGCCGGCTGCCCGAAGAAGGTCAGCAGGGCCATCCCAGCTGTCATCCACGCGGTGACCCACACGATGCTGACGGCCGCGCCCGGCAGAACCTCCAGCCAGACGAGCGCCGGGTCGTCGAGGGGCGCGTAGAGCAGGACCTCGAGCGATCCCTGCGCCTTCTCCCACCAGATGCCGATCGAGGTCTTGATCGACTCCAGGAGCGCGAACGACATGAAGAACAGCGGCAGCAGCAGTCCCGCTTGCAGCGCCGCGCCGCCCGCGAACCGGCTCGCGACCTGGCCCGCGGGGCCGGGCAGCTGGCCGAACAGCGAAGTCGCCGCCACCAGCAGCAGGACGAAGGCATTCAGGTAGACGACCCAGCTCAGATCCCCGCGGCGCCACCACGAGCTCACATAGAAAGGAAGGGAGTGGCGAAGCAAGGCGCCCTGCCTGGCGATCGAGGCGAACATGCGGCGTGGACCGATGCCGGAGATGGAACGCGTCGCCCGCGACGCCGCGGGCGGCGCGGCCTTGGGCGCCGACATGGCGTCGAGGTAGACGGACTCGAGGCTCGTGTGCTCTTCCTCGAGCTCATGGAACGGCGCGCCCTGTGACGCAAGCTCCTGCTGGAGCCGAGCCGCGAACTCGGCGCGCTCGGACGTCGATGCGTCCCATCGCAGCGAGTAGGCGAGGGTGTCGCCATCGAGCTGGTGGCTCAGGGCATTCGCATCGAGCCACGCCGCCAGGCGCGAGACGTCCGCCGGCGCGCCGGCCAGCCGGGCGATGAATCGCCGGCCATCGCCAGACTCGCGGCGAAGTTCCTCGAGCGTGCCTGCCTTGACGACCACGCCCTGGCGCATGATCGCGATCCGGTCGGCGATGAGCTCGGCCTCGCCGAGCATGTGCGTGGTCACGATCAGCGCCGCGCCCCGCGCTCGCTGCTCGCCCAGGTACGCGCGCATGTCCGCCGCCGCGACGGGGTCCAGGCCGGCGGTGGGCTCGTCGCAGAAGATCCAGTCCGGCTCGTGGAGCGTGGCCCGGATCAGGGCGATCTTCTGCGCCATGCCGCGCGAATAGGCGGCGAGCACCGTGTCCGTGCGGTCGGCGAGGTCGAACCTCTCGAGCAGCCGAGCGATGCGCTCGCGCCGCGTGGCGACTGGGACGCCGTACAGAAAACCGAAGTGATCGAGGTATTCGGGCGCCGTGTTGCGCCCGTAAAGGCGCGCCTGGTCGGGCACCACGCCAAGCCGCGCGCGAATCGCGTCCAGGCGCTCGGGAATGCGAAGGCCGTCGAGCTCGATCAGGCCTTCATCGGCGCGGAGGATGCCCCCCAGGCACCGCAGGGTGGTGGACTTGCCGGCGCCGTTCTGGCCGAGAAGGACGAGGATCTCGCCACGCTCGACATGCAGGTCGACGCCCGCCACGGCGCGCACGTCGCCGAAGCTCTTCTGCAGGCCCTCGACCCGGATCACCGAACTAGATGACCAGCTTCAGTCCGCCCCTTCGAGATGCGGCTTGAGGTGATCACGAACCTCGAACTGGATCTTGTCGCGGGAGCCGGTCGCGTCGAGCCGGACGAATCGCTTCGGATCGGCGGCGGCGAGCCGGTCGTAAGCCTCCGCAACCTTGCGATGGAACTCGATCGACTCGCGTTCCATTCGGTCCTTGCTCCTGCCCGCGTCCTCGTGACGGCCAATCCCAGCCTCGACCGGGCCCTCGAGCAGGAACGTGATGTCCGGGCGCGGAAACGTGTCCGGCCACACCGTGGCCAGACCGCGCGCGCCGCCCTGGTAGGCCAGCGTGGAGTCGTGGTAGCGGTCGGCGATCACGACCTGGCCGGCCGCGAGCGCCGGCGCGATGACCTCGGCGATGAGCTGCCGCCTCGCCGCCATGAACAGGTACATCTCCGCCTCGGGATCGATCTCGAGGCCCCTGTACAGGAGGACGTCGCGGATCTGCTCACTCAGCTCCGTGCCGCCGGGCTCGCGCACCAGGACCGGGTCGCGCTTGGTCAGCCACTCGCCGAGGAGCTCCGCCTGCGTGGTCTTGCCCGAGCCCTCGGTGCCCTCGAACGTGATGAACAGCCCCCGCTTCGCCATAGGTGCCCGGGAAGGGTACTAGGCCGGTTGCTCGGAAGAGGGTGTGATACGGAGCCGCCGTTGCGGCTCCTTGCCGGTGCTGCGGGCGGACAGCTCGTTCTCGGCCACCAGCTGGTGCTGCAGCCGCCGCAGGTACGCGTTCTGCGGCGAGATCTCGACCGGGCGCAAGGTCGTCTTCACCTGGCGGATCGCGGCCGCCGCCTCAGCCAGGGCGCGCGTGGTGGCCTCGTCCTGCTTGTCCACTCCATAGATCCGCGACAGCGCGTCGCGTACCTGGCTCACCGAGTTGCTCTTGAGGATGTGGATCGGCAGGCCTCGGCTCTCCGCCTGGCGCAGGCTGTCCGGCCTTCGCCGGTAGTGGTTCTTCAGCGTCAGCACGGCGCCGGCCCCGTCGAGATTGCCGAGCACGCGCACCGGCAGCTCGAGCTCCCGGATCGACTGCTCCACGTGGTGCCGGCTTACGCCGTAGGGAAAGATGCCGAGCGGCTTGCTCGGCACGACGGCCGGCACCGGCTCCGACGCGACGACCACGGGCACGTCGACGTTCGAGATGACGCGGCCCTCGCGCGTGCGGACGCGGATCTTCGGGGTCTGGAGCGGGCCGCGCAGCGCCGTGTCGACGACGTCGGCCAGGGGCATGTGGATGGCGACGCGGTCGCGGTCCTGGATCTCGACCAGGACATCGAAGGTTGGCGGCGCCTTGCGCTCGAGCACCGACTTCTGCGTGCCCCGGCGCCGCGCCTCCTCGTCGGACAGGGTGACGCTCTGGATGCCTCCGAGCAGATCGTTCAGCGTCGGGTTGACGAGCAGGTTCTCCAGGGTCTGGCCGTGCGCCGTGGCGATGAGCTGGACGCCGCGTTCGGCGATGGTGCGCGCGGCGCCGGCCTCGAGCTCGGTGCCGATCTCGTCGATGACGATGACCTCCGGCATGTGGTTCTCGACCGCCTCGATCATCACCGAGTGCTGAAGCAGAGGCGTCTTCACCTGCATGCGCCGAGCGCGGCCGATGCCAGGATGCGGGATATCGCCGTCGCCACCGATCTCGTTCGACGTGTCGACGATGACGACGCGCTTGCGCAGCTCGTCCGCGAGCAGGCGCGCGCACTCGCGCAGCATCGTCGTCTTGCCAATGCCGGGCCGGCCCAGGAGCAGGATGCTCTGGCCGCTGACGACGATGTCGCGGATGATCTCCCCGGTGCCGGTCACCGCGCGTCCCACCCGCATGGTCAGGCCGACGATGCGCCCAGAGCGGTTGCGAATCGCGGAGACTCGGTGGAGCGTGCGCTCGATGCCGGCGCGGTTGTCGTCGCCGAACTGGCCGACGTTGTTCGCCACATGGTCGAGGTCCGACGCCGAGACCGGATGGTCGGCCAGCAGGACTTCGCGTCCCGGCACGCGCGCCTCCGGCTCGCGGCCAAGGTCGAGCACGATCTCCAGCAGTTCGCGCGGGTCGATGCGGTCATGAATCGCGCGCGCGAGGTCAGGCGGCAGCGCTCGCGCCAGGAGCTCGGTCTCCTCGTCCCAGCGGCCGACGCGCGTCGGTTCTCTTTGGGCACTCATCCGAAAGACGGGACCAGGCCTTTCTCGCGGACTGGCTTGGGCACGCGGACGGCCAGCTCTTTGACGAGGAGCAGCTGCGTCAGGAGGACGGTGAACCCACGCCCGCGAAGGGCGTCGATCATGTGCGAATCATAGTGACGGAGGCTCGACCAGGCCGGGGCGTCCGACTCGCCGAGGAGTGAGATTCCGTAGTCGGCGAGCTCGGCCGGCAGCGGGTTTTCGGGGAGCGCCATGAACTGCAGGGTGTCCGGCCGCGCGCCGCCACCGCGGTGCATCCGGACCCAGCCCACGACCTCGATCCGGTCGACGACGTAGCTGCCGGCCGCCTCGCCCGCGTGGAGCGCCTTCCACTCTCGGTACGTCGGAGCCTCCAGCTGCGAAACCCCCTGGGGCGTGACCTTGCGGTAGAGCTGGTACAGCCTGCGCTCGTCGCCTCGCTTGCTCGCGCGCAGGCCCAGCGGGTAATCGTCAGAGCGCTGCTTCGGCCGCTCGCTGTAAAGCACCTGCTCGGTCGCGTACTGGCGGAAGCCCTGCAGCCGGAACGCGGGCAGGAGAGAGTCGCGGTCCGGCAGGCGCACGAACAGCCGGAGAGCGCCCCGCTCGAGGGCCTGATTGCACAGGTGCTGCACGAGCGCCGGCGCCACCTCGTCAGCGTCGGCGTCGTCCGCCACCTGCAGGTTCAGCACCTGGAGAACGCGCGCGCGACGGAGGTCGAGGCTCACCGGCTGGCCCGACGCCTGGACGTATCCGACCACCTTGCCGTTGTCCTCGGCGACGTAGATCAACGTCTCCTGGGCTAGCGGCAGCAGCGCTGAGAGGGTCGAGCTCAGCAGCGACCACAGGCGCGCAGCGGGTGGCTCCGCCTCGCTCAACCTGATGTCGGAAGACCGATGCATCTCCTCGATGCGCGCCAGGTCGAGCAGTCCAGCCGCCCGGAGCTTCATCGCGACCCGCTCGCCAGGCGGACGAACTCGCGATGCAGCCGCAGGTCGCCGCTCAGCTCGGGGTGGAATCCGAGCGCGGTGATCCGCCCGTGCCGGACCGCGACCGGATGTCCGTCGTGCTCCGCCACCACCTCGACGTCGCCTGTCCGCTCGACAAGCGGGGCGCGGATGAACACGCCGGGAAACGTCTTGCCATCCATGCCTGCGATCTGCAGCGGCGCCTCGAAGCTGTCGACCTGGCGCCCATAGCCGTTCCGGCGCACCGCGATGTCGAGCAGGCCAAGCCCGCGCTGGTCGCCCATTCCGTCCGCGATCTCGCGCGCCAGCACGATCATGCCCGCGCAGGTGGCAAGCGTTGGCAGGCCGCCGCCGATCGCATCGCGCAGAGGCTCGAGCAGGCCGACCCGTTCCATCAGCATCGTCATGGTCGTGCTCTCGCCGCCCGGGAGGACGATGCCGTCGAGACCTTCAAGGTCTTCTCGCGTGCGAACCAGCCGAGTCCGCGCGCCGGCCTTTTCGAGCGCGCGCACGTGCTCTGCAAAAGCGCCCTGCATCGCGAGGACCCCGATGAGAGGCAACTTGCTCCGGTTGGGAGCGGAGCTACCAGCCTCTGGCAGCGAGCAGCTCGTCCTTCGGGATGGCCGGGATCTCGAGGCCGCGCATGGCCTCTCCAAGACCGGCCGAGACCTCGGCGATGACGTCCGGCCTGTCGTGGTATGTCGTTGCGGCGACGATCGCCTTGGCACGCTTCAAGGGGTCCTCGGACTTGAAGATGCCCGAACCGACGAAGACGCCGTCGACGCCAAGCTGCATCATCAACGCGGCGTCGGCCGGAGTGGCGATGCCGCCGGCGGCGAAGTTCACGACGGGGAGACGTCCGAGCTTCTGGCACTCGGCCAGCACCTCGACAGGTGCGCCGATCTGCTTGGCCTCGCGCACGAGCTCGGCGTGGTTCATGCCCCGGAGCTTGCGGATGCCGGCGTTGACGGCGCGCGCGTGGCGCACAGCCTCGACGACGTTGCCGGTCCCCGCCTCGCCCTTGGTGCGGATCATCGCCGCGCCTTCGGCGATGCGCCGCGCGGCCTCGCCGAGGTCGCGGCAGCCGCACACGAAAGGCACCTTGAACGGGTGCTTGTCGATGTGGTTCTCCTCGTCCGCCGGCGTCAGCACCTCCGACTCGTCGATGTAGTCGATGCCGAGCGCTTCGAGCACCTGCGCCTCGACGAAGTGCCCGATGCGGCACTTGGCCATGACGGGGATCGTGACCGTGGCCATGATCGACTTGATCAGGTCGGGGTCCGACATGCGCGCGACGCCGCCTTCCTTGCGGATGTCGGCGGGGACGCGCTCGAGCGCCATCACGGCGCACGCGCCCGCCTCCTGGGCGATGCGCGCGTGCTCGGGCGTGACGACGTCCATGATCACGCCGCCCTTCAGCATCTGGGCGAGCCCGGACTTGACCTTGAAAGAGCCCTTCACCGACCCGTTGCCATCACGGACACCGTCGCGTTCGGCCACGATCGGAATTCTACGCGGGGCCCGTACGATCGCGGTCTGAGCTGAGTGGTGTCAGCCGTAGCAGCCGAGAGGCTCGTTTGGCGCAAAACCAGCCTATCAACGGCCGGGATAGACGTCTTTTGCGCAAAGACGTGTAACGAGCCCTCCGGCGCCCTCGGCGCCACCTCCTCACAGGTGGGGAGGAGTTAGGTCCCCCTAGAGCCTCTCCAGCACCAGCGTTCGCTTGGACGCGTACTCGTGGTCTGAGAGCAGGCCGTCGCGGTGGAGCCGCGTGAGCATGTCCATCTCCTCGAGCACGTCGAGCAGCGGGGCCATCGTCCGCCGCGCGAGGTACGCATCGGAGGCCGTGCCGGCCTCTTCGCCACGGGCGTCGAACTCGCGCACGAAGAACAGCGCCTTGACCGCGGAGAACGGAATTCCGAGCTTGCGGATCGGGCTGTCGCTGTGCTCTGCGTGGAGGTGCAGCACGACGCCGTAGCGATGCCTTTCCAGAGTGCCGTCCAGGTGGCCGCGCAGGACCTCGCCGTCGAGGAAGCGGATGGCGACCTTGCGGGTCGGCGTGTCCGCGAGCTCTTTGTCACGCTGGAGCTCGACCCACTTCACCGCGGTGAGCGGGATCCATGCGGTCTCGTTGTTCTCCAGACCGCCCGCGTCGTCGACCTCGACGAGGAAGTCAGGTTCGTCGAAATCGAGGTCGCGGGCGACGCCTTCGACCGTCTCATCGTCGAAAAAGCGGACGACTACCCTGGCCATTTCACACCTACTGTACTAACCCTCATCTTGCTTCACTCCTGCGCTGTTCTCTGAGGCGCCGGCGGCCGATCTTGCGGGCGCACTTGGTGCACGTGGCGATGTGGTTGCGAACGGCTTCCGTCTGCGGCCGCCGGAGCTTGCCGGCGAGGTACGGCGCCAGCAGAGGCACTGCCTCTTCGTGGCTCAGCTCGCCCTCGCGCTGGGAAGCGAGGTACTCCTCTTTGAACCGCAGGCGCGCGCGGTAGAGCAGGGTTTCGACCGCGCTCTCCGACATCTTCAAGGTGCGCGCGATCTGGCGGTAGCTCATGTCCTGCAGCTCGCGCAGCGTCAGCACGAGGCGGTACTTCTCGGGCAAGCGCTGGGCCACAGCCCAGACCTGGCGCCGGGTTTCGTTCGACTCCTGCACCAGGACCGGGTCGAATGCCTTGGACGTTGACGGCAGGTTCGCCATCAGCTCGTCGTCTTCTTCCTCGGTCGTGCCATCGGCGCGGAGGTCGCGCTGGCGGCGGCGCAGCTCGTCGAAGCAGAGGTTGCGGGCGACCGTGTGCACCCAGCCACCAAAGTTGAACGAGTCGTCGACGCGGTCCATCATCCGGAGCGCCTTCATGAACGTCTCCTGGGCGATGTCCTCGGCCAGAAGCGCATCGCCGAGCTTCCGCCGGACGAGCCGGAAGATTGATGCGACGTACCGGCGGTGGAGCTCCTCGAAGGCGTAGACGTCGCCGTTTCGGTAAGCGCGGACGAGCTCGACGTCGGTCGGCTCGGTCCCCTCCCTGGTGGCCGG
Organism: Chloroflexota bacterium; assembly: GCA_005879675.1. GTDB lineage: Bacteria > Chloroflexota > Dormibacteria > Dormibacterales > Dormibacteraceae > 40CM-4-65-16. The sequence goes on along the minus strand of VBJE01000233.1, from coordinate 6,480 downwards.
CTCCTCTACGTCGCCCATGAATGCCTGCGGCAGGCTACTACGGTGGCCCGCGTAAGCATCCGTTCTGGCTCATTTAGCGCCTCCCGCATGGTGATTCCCTCATCCGCCATCGTCACGACCGCGGTGACGCCCAGGTCATGCAACGCCTCCCAGCCTGGCTGCTTGGCCCCGGCGAGAAGAAGCACCTGCCCCTCGCCGGTGATGACCAGATCCGCCCCACTCACAGCGCTGTCGAAGCCGGTGGCTTCGACGACGAGGGGTGCGCCCGGCTCGAGGGTGGCGTCGAGGAAAGCGACCAGGCCCGCCCCCAGCCCGCCGGCAGCGCCTGCCCCCGGTAGGCCGGCGATGTCTTTGCCGAGATCGCGCCGGACGACCACGGCAAACGTCGCGAGGGCGCCGTCCAGCTCGCGCACGGCCTTGGGGTCGGCTCCTTTCTGGGGGCCGTAGACAGCGCTGGCGCCCCGCGGGCCGGTGAGGGGATTGGTGACGTCGCACGCCACCCTGACACGGACCTGTCTCCAGCCGCTGTCGAAGCCGGAGGCGTCGATTCTCCAGAGGCGTGCAAGGCCCGCGCCGCCACGATCGAGGTCTCGTCCCTCCTTGTCCAGGAGCCGGTAGCCCATGGCCTGGGCCATGCCCGCGCCGCCGTCGTTGGTGGCGGAGCCGCCTATGCCGGCGATGATGGTCGCGACGCCATCCTGGCGCACCGCCTCGAGCAGCTGGCCGAAGCCATATGTCGAGGTCCGGCGGGGGTCGCGCCGCTCTGCCGGGATGAGGGTCAGGCCGGCGGCCGATGCCATCTCGACGACGGCGGTGCGCCCGGAGTCGATGAGCCCGTACCGCGCCTGGACGGGATCGCCCAGCGGCCCTTCGACCTGGGCTGTGCGGTGCTCGCCGTGGTTGGCGGAGACCAGCGCCTCGACCGTGCCGTCACCTCCGTCGGCGACCGGGACTTCGACGATCTCGGCCTTGGGAAAGACCTCGCGCACGCCCCGGGCGATGGCCGCCGCGGCCTGCGTCGCGGTCAGCGTGCCCTTGAAGGCGTTTGGCGCCACGAGCACCTTCACGCCGCCGAGATCAGGTGAAGCCTGCCTCCCCCGTGCTAATAGACGGGGACGGTCCAGTCCTTGTACTTCGGCGCCTCGCCGCGCACGGCGCTGAAGTAGATCGGGCCTGCGGTCGACCTCGACGACAGGCGAGATCTGCGCGCCGGTTCCACACAGGAGCAGCTCGTCGCAGGTGTAGAGCTCGGTGCGGTCGATGCTTCGCTCGAGAACCGGCAGATTGAGCTCTTCCCGCATGACCTTCATCAAGAGCTTCCGCGTCACGCCCTCGAGGATGTCGTCGGTCACCGGCGGGGTGACGAACGTACCGTCCTTGAGCATGAAGAGGTTCTCCGCCGAGCCTTCGGAAACATGCCCCTCGATGGTCATCACGATCGCCTCGTCGAAGCCGTTTTCGACGGCCTCCGACTTCGCCAGGGCCGCCTGCGCGTAGGAGCCTGTGATCTTCGCCCGCGCCGGCAGCGCCTGGTCAGGGACGCGCCGCCAGCTGCTCACCATGCAGCGGATGCCCGCTTCGATCTCGACGTACTTGCCGAATGGGATGGCGTAGATGAAGAAGTTGCGGTCGAGGTTGTGCAGCCGGACGCCGATCTCTTCGCTAGACGTGTAGAGCAGCGGCCGAACATAGACGTCGGACTTGAACTCATTGCGGCGCAGGAGCTCGAGCGTGTAGTTGACCAGCTCCTCGGTCGTGAACGGAAGCTTCATGCGCATGACGTTCGCCGACCGGTGCATCCGGTCGAAGTGCGCGGCAGGCGCGAGCAGGTAGAGCTGGCTTTTCTTCGGGTTCCAGTAGGCGCGGATGCCCTCGAAGACGGCCGTGCCGTAGTGGAGCGCGTGCGTCATGAGGCCGAGCTTGACGTCGTGATAGCGGGCAAAATCGCCGTCGAAGAAGACCCACGTGTTGGGATGGACCGGCGGCTTCTTCACCGCGGTCTTGGCCTTGGTGTCCACACCCATCAGTGAGATAAGTGTATTGCCAGCCGAGCTACCTTCCGTCCGTGCTTGCGGGGAAGGTACGATTTCCCAACGTGAGCCTGTACGGCATCATCGCCGACCTGCGCCGCGAGCACCCGACGCCGGCAGCGATGCAGACGCTTGACATGGCCGTCGCCGAGCTGGGGCGGACCCGCGACAACCTCAAGCAGGCGGTCGCCAACCTGGAGGGCAAGACGCTTCCTCCAGGCGGAAAAGCCGTTCTCGACGAGCTCGTGCAGCGGGCCCGTGAGCAGGGCGTCTACGACCTCGACTACGGGCCGGATCCTTATGACAAGCCACCGCCGGAGCCGCTCGACGAAGGCACCGCCGGGATCGGCGCCCTGCTCGCCCTCTCCTCGCTTGCCGGCGTGGCGCTCGCGGTCGTGGCGGTGATCGTGGGCCTTCGCGCCATCTTCAGCAGTGGCTGAGTACTCCTTCGACGTCGTCTCCGAGTTCAACCCGGCGGAGTTGACCAACGCGGTCGACCAGGCGCGCCGCGAGGTCGCGACGCGGTTCGACTTCAAGGACACGGCGACCGCTTACGACCAACGCGACGACGTCATCGTCATCGAGTCCGCGAGCGAAGACCGCGCCCGGGCCGCGCTTCAGGTGCTCAGGGAGAAGGGCGCGAGGCGGCAGCTGTCGCCCAAGCTGTTCCAGGCGGGTGACCCGAAGACCGTCGGCAAGGGGCGCGGCCAGATCGAGGTGCGGCTGAACGCGGGCATCAACGACGAGCTCGCGCGCGACCTCCGCAAGCGGATCCAGAACGTCTCCAGCAAGCTCCAGGTGCGGATCCAGGGCGACCAGCTGCGGGTCGTCAGCAAAGACAAGGACACGCTGCAGCTGGTCATCAAGTCGCTCCGGGAAGCCGAGGACATCCCGGTCCCTCTGCAGTTCACCAACTATCGCTAGCGAGGTTTTCTGACCGATGGTCGTGATTCCCGCGATCGACATCCTCGGCGGGCACTGCGTGCGCTTGACGCAGGGCAAGTACGAGCAGCCGACGGTGTACGCGGAGGACCCCGTCACCATGGCGCAGCGGTTCGCCGCCGCGGGAGCGACGCGCATCCACGTCGTCGACCTCGATGCCGCCCGCGGCTCGGCCAGTAACCGGGCTGTGATCGCGCAGATGCTCGAGCAGACGAAAGCAGAGATGCAGGTCGCCGGCGGGGTGCGCACCGAGGACGGGGTGAAGGCGCTGCTCGACGGCGGCGCTGATGCGGTGGTGATGGCGACAGCCGCCGTTCGCGACCCCCATCTTTTCGAGAAGTGCGCGTTTGCCCACCCTGGCCGCGTCATCGCCGCCCTCGACGTCCGCGACAACAAGGCCGCGGTCGGCGGGTGGCTGGACACCGACCCGGTCGTGCTCAAGGCGCTCGTCGGCCGCTGGGCCGACCTCCCGCTGGCAGGCGTGATCCTGACTTGCATCGACCGCGACGGGACGATGACCGGGCCTGACCTCGAGACTCTGGCCAGGGTGCGCAAGATGACCAGGCTCGAGCTGCAGTACTCGGGCGGCGTGTCATCCCTCGACGACATTCGCAGGGCGTATGCCGCCGGCGCAAAGGCCGTGATCCTCGGCAAAGCGCTGTACGAGGGACGCCTCAGGCTGGAAGAAGCGCTGGCGCTGTGAAGACGGCCGCGTTGGTCGCGGCCGCCCTGGTCCTCCTTGCGTGCGGCGGTCGCGACAGCGCCGACGACCAGGGCCTGCACAAAGACATCGAGAACAGCACCGATGGCGCGGAGGTGACGTTCGACGCGACCATCGTGACCGACCCCGTGGAGAGTGGCGGCCACGAGCGTTTCCAGGTGCGAACCTCGACCGGCGAGGTGCTCGAGGTCGACCACAACACCTCGCTGGCGGAGTCGGTCCCGGCGCACAAAGGCGATGGTCTCGTGATCCACGGCCGCCTCTACGTCGACCCTGGCCCGCGGTACGGAGTGCACTGCACGCACGCGGAGACATCCAGCGGCTGCCCCGACCCCGGCTGGATCGAGTACAACAACCATTACTACGAATGAGCGGACCACCGTCGTTCCTCCGCAACCTTTTCGCCGGCAACCACGGCCCGGTCGATCGGATGCGGCGCATCGCGACCAACCTCGCTCGCCGCGGCCCGAACCGCGGCTGCTGCGGCCACTACGGCGATCCCGGTTGTTGAATGACGAAAGAGGAGGCCCGTGCGGCCGGTTTGATCAGGTAGCAGGGTCCACACGCGACCGCCGGCAGTCGCGGCAAATCCAGGCTCTTCAAAGCCGCGAACGCCGGCGGTCGCGGGAAACCGCTAGGTGCTGCGCAAACGCTTCGTCTTGGCCGGCTTACGCGCGACCGTGGTCACGTTCGCCTGCGCGACCGGCCGGATGACGATCTCGTCGATGTCGACGTGGGCCGGCCTCGTGACCGCGAACACGATGCAGTCGGCGATGTCCTCGGCGCTGAGCGGCTTGAGACCCTGGTACACGGATCTCGCCGCCTTGCGGTCGCCGTGGAAGCGGACGACGCTGAACTCAGTCTCCACCAGGCCGGGGGGCGTGCTTGACGGCTGTGTAACCGGCCCCGCCCTTGTAGGTCTCAAACCCGGCGATCGAACCGATGTTGACGATATGCCCGAGCTTGGTCTTGCGCAGCAGCGGCAGGCACGCGCGCGTCATCCACATGAGGCCGAGCACGTTCGTCTTCCACATCCCGATCCACTCGTCGTCGACGGCGTCGGCGATGGGATTCAGCCCGAGCGCGCCGCCCGCGTTGTTGACCAGCACGTCGATGCGGCCGAACCGTTTGCCCACCTGGCGCACGAAGTCGCTGACGCTCTGCTCGTCTGTGACGTCGAGGCGCAGCGCGGTCCCATCCTCGCCGGCAACACGCTCGAGGCGTTCGATCCGGCGCGCGCCGACGACGATCCGGTAGCCATGGCGGCCGAGTGCGATGGCGGTGGCCGCTCCGATGCCCGACGACGCCCCGGTGATCACAGCAACAGGAGTCACCCTCATTCCCCCGTGGTAAAGATTTACAAAACCGGCCTCGGCCAAGCGTAACCTAGGGAAAAATGCTGGACGCGGTCGTGGTACTGGTCGTGATCCTGCTTGTCGCGTCCGGGGTGCTCGTCATGGTCGGGCCAAGCGCGGTGGCCCGTTGGCTCAGGTCGGTGCGACGGCCACGTGGGATCAAAGCGCTCTTCAAACCCCATCGCCCGCGCGAGGTGGCGGCCCCAGCGCTCAACCCCAAGACGCAGCGCGTCCTCGTCGCCGCGAGCCGACTCGCCAACTGGCTTCGCGCGCACGGCCACGACGACCCCGCGCGCGAGATCCGCAACGCGGCCGCGCGCATGACGGCCAACGAACCGGCGGGCCTGTATGCGCTGCAGACCACGCTGCGCCGGATCCGCGTCGTCAACGTCACCGACAGCGCTTCGCAGGAGCGCCTGAAGACGCTCGTCAGCGAGCTGCGCAGCGCCGTCCAGGACCGGTTCGAGCAGCTGGAGCTTCTCCCGTTCCGGAGACCCTGATTCCCAGGAACAGGTCCAGGCTCAGGGTCAGCTCAGGCTCGCCATTCGAGAAGACGATCGGCTTCTGCCGGGCAATGCGCGCCGGCGACCGCGTGCTGGTTTCCGGCACCGCGCCGGTGTGGCCCGACGGCGCCGTCGATCCAGACCCTTATGTGCAGGCGAAGCGATGCTTCGAGATCATCGCGACGGCGCTCGCCGAGGCCGGCGCCTCCGTCGACCAGGTGGTGCGCACGCGCATGTTCGTGACCGACGCCGCCTACGCCGAGGCCGTGGGGCGAGCCCACGGCGAGTTGATGCGGGAAGCGCGGCCGACCGCGACCATGGTCGTCGTCAAAGCTCTGCTCGACGACCGCTGGAAGGTCGAGATCGAGGCCGAGGCCGTCATTTCTTGACGGCCGGCCTGGGACCCTTGCCCGACTCGATGTACTTCTTCAGCGACTCCATGTTCTTGCGGATGCCGGCGGCGTATTGCGGACCCAGCACGCCGGTCGCAAAACGGAGCAACCCAGCAAGCTGGTAGTCCATCTCGTACACGAGCCGAGTCGAGCCCTCCTTGCGCCGGGTGTACGTGTACGACCAGGTCCCGCCGAGCGGGCCCTTGACGAACCTGCCCGCGCATCTCTTGGGTTGGTCCCAAACGTCTTGCTCGACATCGAGCACGACTTTCTGGCCCCCGATGTCGAGGTGGTAGCGGTAGCGGGTCCCTTTGCCCGGGGGGCGGCCGTCGAGCTTTTCCACGATTTCCAGGTTGGAGGTCCACCGCGGCGAGTTCTTCACGTCTTGCGCGACCACGGCCCAGACACGCTCAGGCGGCGCGTTGATGTCGACCGCCTCGCGTATCGTCGCCACGCTTCGATGATGGCACCGCCAGGTGTCTGAAGCGATTCCCGGCCGGATGCTGGGCGCGCTCCGGCACCGCAACTACCGGCTGT
>VBJE01000232.1 GCA_005879675.1 Chloroflexota bacterium | reverse complement strand
CAGTCCGTTGGCCGGCGAGATCGCGGACCGCTACCGCAAGCGCACCGTCCTGCTCATCACCCAGTCGTCGTTTGTCCTGCCACCCCTCGCCCTATTCGCGCTCACGGCAACCGGCCAATCGCAGTACTGGGAGATCATCCTCGCCGCGCTCGCGACGGGCGCCATCAACGCGCTCGACGTCCCATGCCGCCAGGCGTTCCAGGTCGAGATGGTCGGCAAGCAGGACCTGCTGAACGCCATCGCGCTGAACTCTTCCGTCTTCAACGCCTCGGCCGTGATCGGCCCGTCGATCGCCGGC
>VBJE01000234.1 GCA_005879675.1 Chloroflexota bacterium | reverse complement strand
ATGGAGGCCGAGGACGGTTACGACCCGGCTTTGTGGAAGAAGCTGGCTGAGCTCGGATGGACGGCGCTCGGGATTCCGGAGCAGTACGGCGGTGTGGGCACGTTCCTCGACCTGGTCGTTGTCCTCGAGGAGGCGGGCCGCGCCCTCTTGCCCGGACCGTTCTTCTCCACCATGGGCCTGGCCGTGCCTGTGCTCATCGAGGCCGGAACCGAGGCCCAGAAGAAAGAGGTGCTGGGCGCCATCGCCGAAGGCGCGGCCCGCTCGACCCTCGCGTTCACCGAACCTTCAGGCCGCTGGGACGCGGACAGCATCCAGCTGGCCGCCAAGCAGAAAGGAGGCGGGTGGCAGCTCGACGGAGTGAAGCTCTTCGTGCCCGACGCCCAGACAGCCGACTCCATGGTGGTGGTCGGTCGCACACGTGGCGAAGGCGAGGACGGGATCACGCTGTTCCTCGTCCAGGGCAGACCGCAGGGCATGACCGTGACCCCGTTGGAGACCCTCGAC
>VBJE01000231.1 GCA_005879675.1 Chloroflexota bacterium | reverse complement strand
TCAGCGGGGAACCGTCAAGGCACTGAGATCTTCGCCACGACCTGCTGCTGGTAGTGGTTCCGGTTCGTCCCGTCGTCGTACGTGCTGACGAAGCTCGTGTAGTTGACCGAGCCCGCGATCTCGTTGCCGAAGTAATCGCCGAGGAACGTGTCGAGCGGGTTGCAGGGGCAGGAGCGGTTGGGGCTGTTCAGCTGCGGGTCCCAGACGTGCTCCGTGATCCGGATGTTGTGGCCCTTGGGAGCGAGCCGGGCCGTGTAGAACTGCACGGACGAGGTGATGCAGTAGTTGCTCGCGCCGTATGGCGGTAGAGCGCCGCCGTAGTTGGGGTTGGCCCGGTCCAGCGCCAGGCCGGCGGCGACAGCCTCGGTCGTGCCCGCGTCGGGACAGTTGAGCCGCCGGTCGTAGAAGCTCACGCTCACGGTCCCGGTCGGACCGACGGTCAGGTTGGGCTGGAACTCGTCGACTGCCGAGGCGTTGTCGTTGACCTGGACCGGGTAGGTCCACGTCTGGCCGCGGTCGTACGAGGCGGTGAGCAGCATGTTGCCGAAGCCGCTGCTCTTGGACTCGTAGGCGAGGTAGATCGGGTAGTTGGGTCCCGAGCGGGTGACATGGTTGCCGACGGCAAACGTCTCCTCGATCCCGTCCTCGAAGGTGGTGTTGGCGTAGCCGGCGCCTGACAGCGGAGGCGTGTGCACGCCGGGTGCCGCGAGAAACGGTCCCTTCCAGGTGGCGCCGCCGTCCATCGAGTAGTCCACGTAGATGTCGACGCAGCACGAGCCCTGCTTCGACGCGTAGTTGACGACCGGCGTGTAGACGACGCCGTCCGGATCGATGTGCGGGTAGAGGTAGGTGTTGTTGTTGGTGGCGCCGTTGCCTGTGGGCAGCAGCACCGGTTGGGTCCAGTCGGTGTGCGTCCCGTCCGGGCGGGCGATGGCGGTCTGCACGTACGGCTTGCTGCCGTTGCCGTTGAAGTTGACGTACATGACATAGATCCGGCCGTAGTTCGGATTTGTTCGTGAGGTGCCGTTGCGGTCGATCGCGATCCACTGCTTGTCGGGTTCCTGACCGAACCCCGCGTCCGTCGTGAACACGTGGTCGGGCCTGCCGTTGTGCGTCGTGATCCAGTCGCCCACCGCCGTCGCGCCATGCGGCCGGACCGCGATCGAAACCGCCTCGTTCGCCACGGCCGGGTTCGGCTCGTTGCCGACCTCGTACTTCTTGTGGCCGCCCTTGTCGTAGTAGAACTGGTAGGGCAGGATCGCCTCGTAGTAGTTGCCGTAGGGGTCGAAGGCGCCGACGGGGTCGGTGTTGTCGGTCCAACCTTCGTAACCGGGGATGTGGCCCATGACCGGCCACGTGTTGCCGCCGTCGAAGGACTCGTAGAAGCCGAGCAGGTGGTTGTACCCCTCCGCCCCCGTGAACCACTTGCTCGAGCCGATGACGTGACTGGGATCGGTCGGGTCGACGCGGATGTCGGACTCCGACCTGTCGGTGACGAGCATGGGCGTGGCCGCCGGGTAGCCCGGCCCGCTTCCAACCTGCGTCGGGTAGGGGGTCGCCCCGATGTTCTCGCCCGTGGTCGCACCCGGGCAGGGCGTCTCGCCGGTGTAGCCGTCGTTCGGCCCGTTGTTGAAAGGCGATGGGACCTCGGGACGGTAGCAGCTCACCTGCCGGCTGGTCACGAACACGTTCGTCACCTGGTGACTCAGGTAGCTGCCGGCGTAGGCGGCGTCCGCCTGGAGGCCCTGCGGCACGTTGCCGACGCCGGGGTCCAGGCCAGGCGGCGTGGCGGCGAGAGTCTGGGCGGGCGCCAACGCGAACAGCGCGATCGCCGCGGCCATGAGTCGGTGCTTGATCCTGCTCACCTTCACCCCTCCGATCCAGCGCGGTATCGAACCGGCCTAACATAGCCGCCGCCGGTCTGGCTGGCAAGCCGGATTTCAGGCGCGCTTAAGGATCAGCGCAGGGGCGAGGTCAGATCGTAGACGGTCACGCCGTCGACGCTCGAGGCGGTGAAATTCTGGCTGACCCACGTCGCGATCGCGCTCGCCGAGCCCGAGCCGCTCCCGCGCATACCGCCGGCGATGAAGTAGTGGATCTGTCCCCGGCTGACGTAGTCCTGGAACTGCGCCAGGGTGGGCGCCGGGTCGGAGCCGTTGAAGCCACCGATCGCCATCACCGGGTCGCCGGTTGCCAGCTCGTAGCCGGCGGCCGAGTTGGCGTCGACGGTGGCCGCCACCCAGCGGAAGCTGCCCGAGCTCGCCTGGAGCATCGCCGTCAGCGCCGCACCAGGCCGGCTCGCCTGGAGAAAGCTGCCGCCGCCGCCCTGCGGCGGGGCGAGCGCCCCCGCCGCAGGCTGCCCGAACCCGCCCCGGCCCCGCAAGGCGCCGCCGGTGCCGCCGGGGCCGATCGCGGTCCCGACCAACGAGGGGCCGGCGGATGGGATCGCGCCGCTGTGGGCGGTGGCCACGGTCTCGAGCGTGTATGCGGCAGGACCCGCCAGGACCGCGAACAAGGCCGTGGCGGCGAAGGCGGTCGCGAGCGCCCGGCCGGGCAGCGGACCGGCCGCGATCATCGCCCCCGCGACCAGGCCGAGGACCAGGATCGCGACCTTCAGCCCGGGGTACCAGTCGGGGCTGCGGTCGAGGAGGACGTAGGCCCAGGCGGCGGTCACGGCCACGGCGCCGGCGAGGAGGAGGCGCGCGCGCACGTCACGCCGGCGCTTCCACAATTCCAGCGAGCCGGAGCCGACCAGGGCGCCGATCGACGGCGCGATGGCGACCGCGTAGTAGGGGTGGATGATGCCCTGGGCGAAGCTGAACACCGCGCCCGTGACCAGCAGTCCGCCGCCCCACATGAGATAAGACGCGCGCGCGAGGTCGGTGCGCCGGCCGCGCCAGCTGAACCAGAGGCCGGCGGCAAGCAGGAGCAGGGCGGCCGGGATCAACCACGACACCTGGCCGCCGAACTCGGACAGGAAGAGCCGGTTCCAGCCGGTGATGCCCCAGCGCGACCCGATGGCGCCCAGGCCGCCGACGCTGCCGGCCTCGTCGCCGGTGATCCGGCCGAAGCCGTTGTAGCCGAAGACCAGGTTGAGCAGGCTGTTGTCCTGCGAGCCGCCGATGTACGGCCGGCTCGCAGCCGGCCAGAGCTCGACCACGGCCACCCACCACCCTGAGGCGACCACCAGCGTCAGGCCCGCGATCAGCAGCTGCTTGATGCGCTGCGCGAGAGCCGGGCGGCCGGCGAGGAGGTAGACGAGGATCACGACCGGGACGATGACGAAGGCCTGCAGCATCTTGGCCAGGAAACCGGTGCCGATGAGCGCAGCGGCCAGCATCAGCCAGCGTGTCGACCCGGACTCGGCGGCGCGGAGCGTGGCGTACATCGCGGCGGTGAGAAGCAGGACCAGCAGCGCGTCCGGGTTGTTGAAGCGAAACATCAGCGCGGCCACCGGCGTCAGGGCGACGACCGCGCCCGCGACGATGCCGGCTGCAGGGCCGAACCAGCGGCGCACGGCGACGAACACGATGGCGACGGTGGCGACGCCTTCGAGTGCCTGCGGCACAAGAACGCTCCAGTAGTTGAAGCCGAAGAGGCGGGCCGAGATCTCCATGACCCAGAGGAAGGCGGGCGACTTGTCGACCGTGATGAAGTTCGACGCGTCGAGGGAGCCGAAGAAGAACGCCGTCCAGCTCTTGGTTCCGGCCTGCACCGCCGCGGCGTAGTACGCATTGGCCCAGCCGTTGCGGTCGAGCCCCCACATGTAAAGGACGAAGGTCACGGCCAGCAGGGCCGCGCACGACAGGCGCGTCGCCCAGACGGCGGAGACGCGGAAGGCCATCGCTCGGGGATAGGTGATCGCCGCCATTTCCACCACCCTGACGGGGATGGATGGGCGCGAACATTGAGGTCGCTGAGAGCTCGCTGAGAGCTAAAGAGCCACGCGCCGTGGCGCATGGCTCTAACCCCCCAACAGCGCCGGGGGGACCCAACTCCCCGGCTACGCCGAATCATCCGGCGCGCAGGTGGCCGGCGGCCAACCACAATTGCGCGATTTCGCCCTACCGCAATTGCGGTACCTCGGGCATCGCTATCCTCGACGGGTCTTGATCGTGTCCATCGGCGACCTGCTTCTCGACATCACCGTCGTTCCCGAACGGCCGCTCCAGCCAGACGACGACACCCCCGCCGCCATCACGCTCGGAGGCGGAGGCCAGGCGGCCAACTTTTGCGCGTGGATCGCCGCCCTGGGCGATCCCGCCCGGCTTGTGACCCGCGTCGGCGACGACGAGAATGGCCGGCGCCTCGTGGCCGACCTCGAAGCCCGCGGCGTGGAGGTGCGCGCGGTCTGGGCCGCGGAGCCTACCGGCGCGATCGCCGTCCTGGTCGACCAGGACGGACGGCGGACGATGGCCACTCAGCGCGGCGCGAGCGTTGGCCTCAGGCCGGACGACCTCGAAGAGGCGTGGTTTCGGGACACCAGGCTGATCCATGTCCCGGCCTACTCCCTCTTCGTCGAACCCATCGCCGACGCCGCGCGGGCGGCCATCAGGCTCGTGCGCGACTCGAAGGGCGTGCTGGCGGTCGATCTCTCCTCGGCAGCTGGGCTGCGGGCGTATGGACCGGCGCGGATGGCCTACGTCCTGGCCCGCCTCAAGCCCGAGGTGCTGTTCGCCACGGAATCCGAGGCCGAGACGCTCGCTGTGCCGCTGGACAGCCTCGCCCAGGTCCCCGTCCTCAAGCTCGGCCAGGCCGGCTGCCGCGTGTTTGGTCGGACGATATCGGCGCCTGACGTTCACGCCGTCGACCCGACGGGCGCCGGCGACGCCTTCGCCGCGGCGTTCTGCAGCGCCTGGCTGCGTGGCGCCACCCCCGTGGAGGCCGCCGAGCAGGCGGTGCAGGCCGCGACCCGGTCCGTCCTGGTCGTGGGGGCGCGGCCCACCTGAGCGACGTGCTCGCGGTCTCGTCCGAGGTCGCTGCCGCCCTCGAGGAGAAACGCCCGGTGGTCGCGCTCGAGACCTCGATCGTCGGCCAGGGTCTTCCCGCCCCACACAACCTGCAGGCGGCTCGAGGCTGCGAGGAGGCGATTCGCGCCGAAGGCGGCGTCCCGGCGACGGTCGCCGTACTCGACGGGCGCCTGCGCGTCGGCCTCACCGACGAGGAGCTGGAGCGGATCGCCGCCGGCTCGACCAAGGTGAGCACGCGCGACCTCGGCCCGGCGATCGCGCAAGGGGCGGCGGGCGCGACGACGGTTGCGGCGACCATGCGTGCGGCGACCATGGCGGGCATCAGGTTCATGGCCACCGGTGGGATCGGCGGCGTCCATCGCGGGCGCCCGGCTGACCAGTCCGCCGACCTGGAGGAGCTCTCCCGATCGCCGGTCGCCGTCTTCTGCGCCGGCGCCAAGATCATCCTCGACCTCGCTCTCACGCTGGAGCGGCTCGAGAGCCTTGCCGTGCCCGTGCTGGGCTACGGCACAGACGAGTTCCCCGCGTTCTACTCGCGGCGCAGCGGCTGCCCGGTGAGCGCCCGCGTCGAAGGGTTCACCGGCGCGGCCCAGGCTTTGCGCGCGGCGTGGGCGACGGGAAGCCGCGGGATCGTGGTCGCGGTGCCTCCCCCCGCCGAGCTCGAGGGAGCCGAGGAGATGGCGCGGACGGCGGCGGCGGAGCTCGGGCACGTCGCGGGGGCGGCGGTGACGCCGCGCCTGCTCGCGCGCGTGGCCGAGCTGTCAGGGGGTCGCTCGCTCGACCTGAACGTCGACCTCGTGGTCAACAACGCCCGCCTCGCCGCGCAGGTGGCGAGGGCCTACTTCGGCTAGGAATTGGCCAGCCAGGATACGGCCCGAGCCGTTGCCGACCTCGCGGAGGGTTTGGTCCTGGCGACGGTGGAGGTGCCCGCGCCATCTGAGCGGGTCTTCGACGCGCTCGCGTCGGAAGAGGTCACGCGATGGTGGGTCAGGCCAGGAGTGTTCGACACCAGGGAATGGCGAGGCGACGTCAGGCCCGGCGGACGCTGGCGTGCGTCGGGCATCGCCCGGGGCAATCCGTACGTGCTCGAGGGGGAGTTCATCGAGGTCGAGGCCCCACGCATGCTCGTGCACACGTGGCACCCGGGCGGCGAGCCGGCCGCGGCCACGACGGTGACCTACATGCTGGAGCCGATCGACGGCGGGACGCGCGTGACGCTGCGGCAGTCGAAGTTCGCCTCCAGGGGCACATGCCTGGCGACGTGCATCGGCTGGGAGACTAGCTTCGACGAGCTTTCGAGGCTGCTGTCCCGCGACTCCCGCGACCGGTAGGAGTCTTCGCGACCGGCGTCATCATCTCGCACCACGCGCGGACGACGTTCGAGAGCTCGCTCGTCCGCGCCTCGACCTCGCCGAGGTCGGCAAAGCGCATGAAACGCGCCGAAGGGCCTGTCCCCTCCAGGTGGGGAAACTTGCCCTTGATCTTCGCCCCGCGGTTGAACATCAACGTGGCGGTCTTCTTGTCGTGCTGGACGAAGTTGGCAAAGTCGCCGTTGTAGGCGAACTGCACGGTGCCGTACTTCAGGTACTCGCCCATGCGGGTGTCGGCCCACATGATCACGTCGCGCACACGCCGGAGCACCGGTTCGGCCGGCTTGCCCTCTAGCCACCTGTCGACGTACGGATCTCGTTTCACGTGCGAAAAAAACCGGCGGGCAGCATGCCCGCCGGTTCCTAACTCTATCGCCTGACTAGCGGCGACTCATGCTCAGCAGACCGAACGCGGCGCCCTGCGGATCCGAGAGGATCGAGAACCGCCCGCCGGGAAACTCCTGCGGCGGCACCATCTCCTTGGCACCCAGGCCGACGGCCTTCTGGTGCTGCTTGTCGACGTCGTCCGCGCCGAAGTAAACCATCCAGTAGGACGGCACCTCTTGGGGCACCATCGGGTTCATCTCCATCGCGCCCGCGATGCTCTGCCCGTCCTGCTGGAACTCGGTGTAGTCGCCCTGGCCCTGGCCCATCGGGCTGATCTTCTCGCCCCAGCCGAATACCTTCTTGTAGAACGGCTTTGCCTTCTCCAGGCCGCGGGAGTTGAGCTCAGCCCACGCATACGCGCCCTGCTTGCCCGTCACCTCCGCGCCGAACATCTTCTTCGGCTCCCAGACGGAGATGAAGGCGCCGGTCGGGTCCTGGAACACCGCCATGCGGCCCTGTTCCATGACG
>VBJE01000230.1 GCA_005879675.1 Chloroflexota bacterium | reverse complement strand
CTGGGTGCCGTCCCAGTCCTCGTATGTCAGGTACAGGTGGTTCGCGTACGTAGGGCTGGCGGCAAAGTTCTCGAGGATGCCATCCCGGAATGTCGTGTTCGGAAGATCGGGGCCGGTCGTGCCGTGCGCCCGCTGGCCTGTGTCGTACCAGGTGAAGGTGTTGCCGTCATCGGTCGACTTGGCGACCCACAGCTCGGCATCTGAGGACCCCTGCGCCTTGAACGCTGCCACCGACGCAAACAAATTTCCCGCCGCGTCGATCGATGGATAGACGTAGGTTACCGCCGGGCCGACCACGCTTGGCGGGGTGATCCGCACCGTCCGCGAGAAGGTGACGCCGCGGTCGACGGACTTGGCGAAGAAGACCTCAACGGTGTTGACGCCGTTGAACACGGCCCACATCACGTAAACGTGGTCCTGGAATGGACTGCCCACGATGTGGTTCACCGCGATCCACTGCTTGTCGACAACGTCGCCGAGGCTCAAGCTCGTTGAGTTGGGGAGCAGACTCAGGTACTTCCCATGGTTACCCACCGTCCACGTGCGCCCAAGGTCGTCGCTGTAGACGACGCCGATGGCGCCGTTCGGGTGCAGGTTCACCCAGTACGCGTTGAACGGCAGCGTTGCCTGGTACGCGCGACCCTGGGTGTCGAAGTCGACGTTGGGGTCGGTGTTGTTCGTCCAGCTCGGAGGGCTTTCCTGTGAGCCGGTCGAGATGCAGTCGTAGCCGGTGACCTGGGCGTTGGATGACGGTGTGCCATTTGGCATGGTGTAAGCGCCGAGGTGGAAGTTGTAGAACGTCGAGTACTTCTCGAAGAAGAACTTCGACGAGCCGACGAGATCTTCCGTTCCGGGCTTGACGGCAAGCCATGACTCCGAGTGGTTGGAGTTATAGTCGCCCAGCCGGCACGTGCCCAGCTCGGGCGCCGTGGCGCCGGCAGGGACGGGATATCCGCCGCCCTTGATCGGCGAGCTTGCGACCTGGTTGGTCGGGGATATCGACGAACTCCAGCCGGCGGCTGACGCCGGCATCGCTCCGCCCACGGCACCAACAGTCGCCAACGCAATCGCAACGGCCAGTCGTCTCATGCACATACCCCCTAGCGTCCTGATGACGATCTAGACACGTTATCGAATCTTGGGTTGCGAGCACAGCCTGAGGTAGTGAGCGGTCAAGCTGACGCTGGTCGGCTGGAGACTGGCACGGCCAGACCAGGTGCGCCGAGCTTCGACGTTTGGGAGTCCATGCACTGACCTGGCCAGGAGGCCCAGCCCAAGACGAGCGCGCCGCACCCGCTCCCGGCTGGGCGCGACGGCCGTCGGCACCAGGTGGGATCCCGCGGGGTAGATGTCGGGCGCGTTCCGCAAGCCGAACTTGAGGTGGACGGGAGCCGCGACGCGAATGATCTCCGGGATCTCGTGCATGCGGATGAAGCCGCCGAGGTTTTCCGGCGCCTCAACGTAGATGTCGAGGGGAACGTTTGCTACCGGCGTTGCTGTACGAGCGGCGCTCGCACGGCAGCTGGGGGAGCCCACTCCTCGCGGTTTTGAAGACCGCGGGTCGGACGTCCGCGCTCGTCCATCCGGATACGCCGTCGTTCGGAAGTCAGCCTGCAATTCCCGTGGGTATCCGACAGCAGGTGCTGTTATCCGTCAATTTGGCTGTCACCTTGGCTGTCAGAGGTGGAACGAGCTCCAGATCCTCCTCTGCGGTGCCAACGATTCGAACACCTGGTCGCGCTGGAACGAGACTGTTGCATAGACCTGACCGCCTCCGCCATAGATTGCGATAGCGCCCTTGTATCGACAACAATCTCAAACACGCGTCGGGTTTCGGATCACCAGCGGCCGAAGTGGAACATTTCCTCGAACGGCCGACGCAGTCTCGCGAAGACCGAGCCTCGGGGCTGCTCCTGCGGCGATGGATAACCCAGCGCGATCACACCCAGCATCGTGGACGACGCTGGCACCCCGAGCTCGCGCAGGACGTCCTGCTCGCCGCGCGTAATGCCGAAGTACCAAGCACCGAGCCCCTCGTCGACCGCGGCCAGCAGGATGAGCATGATCGCCATCGACGTGTCGACGTTCCAGAACGGGACCGGCCAGTTCTCCTCTTTGTCCATCCCAAACTGGATCTTGTCCGGCTGCGAGTAGCGGTCGAGATAAAGGGCCTTGTTGGCGAACGGAATGACGATGCATGCCGGGGCGAGCTGCGGCTGCCGGCCGGGAAAAGGGTCCGGGTCAGTAGGGTCGTCGGTGGTGCGATAGAACCAGGCGAGCTCCTCGGGCTTTGTCAAGACGATGAAGTCGAAGCCCTGGCTGAATCCGCCCGATGGCGCGTGCCTAGCGGGCTCGAGTACACGTCTCAGGACGCCGTCTGGTATCGGCCGTTGCTCGAACCTGCGCACCATCCGCCGGCGGCGGATGAGTTCGCGAAATTCCATGTCAGATAATCTTCCTCGAAGGGCTCGCAAGAGCGGCGAGTGGCGCCCGCTTCGAACTGAATGCCGTGGTGATGAACAATGGACGCACCCGCGTTCACAGACCGGATTTCGGCCAGAGCGCCGCCCACGGCGTCAGCAGTCCGATCAGCGCCATACCGGTCACTAATCGAATTCAGGTTCTTGAGACTGACGTCGGGCGATACATAAGATGTCAGGTGTGACGCTCGTCGGCAAGGTCGCGTTGGTCACCGGCGCGGGCTCTGCAACCGGACTGGGAAATGCGATCGCCCGTGCTTTGGCAACGGCTGGCGCCGAGGTCGTGCTAGGCGACATTGACATCGATGGCGTCACCCGCAACGCTGCGGCGATCGGAGCCGCGGGCCGTGCCATATTCATGGACGTGACTGACGAGAGCTCAGTTCAGGCCGCGGTGCATGAGGTGGGACCTGTCGACATCCTCGTCAACAACGCAGGCGTAACGCAGCGCATGCCCATTTGGGAGCTCTCGACCGATGACTTCGACAGGCTGCTCTCAATCAACCTTCGGGGAGGCTTTGTTTGCCTCAGAGCCGTAGTCGCAGGAATGATGGCTCGCCGTTGGGGCCGGGTCATTTGGATCTCCAGCGTCGCCGGCAAGCAGGGAGGGGGGATCATCGGGACTGCCCATTACGCCGCCAGCAAGGCGGGTGTGATTGGGCTTTGCCAAGCTGCGGCCCGTGAGCTCGGTCCTTATGGCATCACTAGCAACGCGATTGCGCCTGGGTTCATTCTCACGGGCATCGCAACCAAGGCACTCGACCCTAAGCAGGAGGCCGAGCTCGACCGCACCATTTCGACTACGGCGCCTGTGCGGCGAAGCGGGGTACCAGAAGATGTTGCTAGCGCGGCGCTCTTCCTAGCCTCGGAAGAGGCCAGCTATGTGACCGGCGAAGTGATGGACGTCAATGGCGGCATCTACTTCGACTAACAGAATTTAGCGCGTCAGAGAGACGTCGCTCCTACGATTTGCCTTCCGCCGTCGCGGCCAAACGCGTCGGGATCGGACCCGCCGGTTGGACGAGCATCAAGGTCTAGCGGCCCTTCCACCGGGCCGGGCGCTTGGCGAAGAATGCGTCGATCCCCTCTCGGAAGTCTTCGCTCATGTAGGCCCTTATCAGCAGGTCCGAACCCCCGTCCCGCGGCGTCATCTGCACGCGGATACGGCGAAGCGCCTCCTTGGCCGTCTCCAGCGTGAGCGGTGCATGTGCGGAGACCGTGGAGCAGATCTCCATAACCCGCTTCTCCAGCGCCTCTTCCGATGGGACCACCTCGTTCGCCAACCCGATCGCCGCCGCCTCGTCGGCGCCCACAAGTCGCGCCATGAAGATCAGCTCCTTAGCGCGCGCGGCGCCGATCAGCATCGTCAGGCGCACGAAGTTGGCCATTGAGAGTGTGTTTCCGAGCGTGCGTGCGATCGGAAATCCGAACTTGAGCGACGGAGTGCAGATGCGCAGGTCACAGGCGGCCGCGATACCGGCGGCACCGCCGGTGCACGCCCCCGCGATGGCCGCGATTGTCGGCACGCGCACGCTTTCCAGCGCACCCAGCACGCGGTCCATCCGCTCCTCGTAGGCGAGCGCGTCCTCCTCCTTGTCGAAGGCTCGGAACTGCGAGATGTCCGTGCCCGCTGCAAACGCACGCCCACCGGCGCCTATGAACACGACAGTTCGGACCGACGGGTCTGCGTTGACCTCGTGGCAAACCTCGCCGATGCGGTCGTACATGGGGAAGGTGAGAGCGTTGCGAGCCTGCGGGCGGTTGAGCGTCAGCCATACGATCTCGCCCGATTCTCCACGGCGCTCCTCCAGGAGTTCCGGCTCGCTCATGTCCCTCCGAGGACGCCCTTGGCCTTGAGCTCGGAGATCTCGGCGTCCGTCCTCCCCAGCGCGCGCAGCACCTCCGAAGTGTGCTCCCCGAGTCCCGGGCCGGCCCGCCCTTGCCATACCGGCGTGTCCGAGAAATGGATCGGCGAGCCGATCTGCTCGATGTCGCCCAGCTTCGAATGCCGTCCTTGCCAGAAGAAGTCGCGCGCCTGCAGCTGCGGGTCGTTGAACACCTGGTCGTATGTCTGGATCTCGGCGCAGGGCACGCCCGCCTCCTGCAGCCGCGATACCCAGTGCCCGCGCGTTTCGCGCGACGTCACCTGCTCGATCATCGGGATCAGGACGTCCCGGCGCGCGTGGCGCGAGGGGTTGTCCTGGAAACGCCCATCGTCCGCCCATTCCGCGTGGCCGAGCGCGTCACAGAACGACCGCCAGTTGCGTGGCGTGGTTGCGCCGACGGTGAAGTAGCCGTCGGCGGCGCGGACCGCCTGATATGGCGCCGCGGCCTGGTGGGCCGAACCCAACGGGCCTGGGACCTCGCCAGTCGCGAAGTAGCGCCCTGCCTCCCACACCTCCAGCGAAACGCCCGCCTCGAAGAGCGACACGTCGATGAACTGCCCTCGACCGGTCCGCTCGCGTACATGCAGTGCGGCGAGGGCGCCTATCGTGCCATACAGCGCGCAGACCAGATCGCAGATCGGCACGCCCACCTTGACCGGGTTGCCGTTTGGCTCGCCAGTGATCGACATCAGCCCGCTCATCGCCTGGGCCATGATGTCCAGCCCCGCCAGTTGAGAGTAAGGACCGGTCTGGCCCCAGCCCGAGGCTGCGACATAGACCAGGCCTGGATTGAGCGTCGAGAGGCGCTGGTAGTCCAGCTCGAGGTCGGCCATGGTGCCCGGCCGCAGGTTCTCGACCATGACGTCCGCGCCCTGGACCAGCTCGTGGAAGAGCTCCTTGCCTTCGGCGGCCTTGAGGTCGATCGCGATTGAGCGCTTGTTCCGGTTGAGCCTCATGAACGGCGATGACTCTCCGTCCAGGAAGGGCGCCGAGTCGCGCGCGGTGTCGCCGCCATCCGGATTCTCGACCTTGATCACGTCAGCGCCCAGATCGGCCAGCTGCATCGCGCAGAACGGGCCGGCCATGTAGTTGCCAACCTCGATCACACGGGTTCCGGTCAGGGGATGCGTCGTCATCCGGGCGTCGATGTTATCCCCGACCGATGAACGGCATCTTCGTCGCCATCACGGTCATGAACTGGACGTTGGCTTCGAGCGGGAGGCCGACCATGTAAAGAACCGCGCGTGCCACGTGCTCGAGCTCGATTCGCGGCTCGACTGCGATCTCATCATTCGCTTGAGGGACGCCCTTCACCATGCCCTGGGTCATCTCGGTGGCGGCGTTGCCGATGTCGATCTGGCCGCAGGCGATGTCGTACTTGCGGCCATCCAGCGAAGTCGACTTCGTCAAGCCGGTGATCGCGTGCTTGGTCGCGGTGTACGGCGCGGAGTGCGGCCGCGGGGCGTGGGCGGATATGGAGCCGTTGTTGACGATCCGCCCCCCGCGCGGCTGCTGGCTCTTCATGACCTTGATCGCCTCTTGGGTGCAGAGAAACGCACCGGTGAGATTTGCATCGACGACCGATTTCCATTGTTCGAAGGTAACGTCTTCGAGCGGCACGGGCGGAGCCCCTGAACCTGCGTTGTTGAACAGGAGGTCCAACCGGCCGAACGCCTCGACAGTCCGGGCGAAAAGAGCCTTCACCGACTGCGGGTCGCCGACATCGGTCGGAACGCTCAGCACGCGCGCGCCCAGCTTCGACCCCTCCGCCACCGTTGCCTGCAAAGGCTCCTCGCGGCGACCGGCCACGACGACCGCATAGCCTTCGCCAGCGAGGGCGAGCGCGACAGCCTTTCCAATTCCGGACCCGCCGCCCGTGACGAGGGCGACCTTGGTGATCGAACCCATGCTCATCTCCTCCTAAGTGATAGCCTGACGGCCGGTGCCCGCCCGCGTCGTCTGCCTGTCTCCTTATTCGAAAAAGCAGGTCGAAGACCTCTTGTCCGGCCGCCATTCAGTGGAGGTCGTGACCGTCCCCGACCCACCAGCTCCCGATGCGGTGCTCCGTGAGTGCTCCCTCGCCGAGCTAGTCATCGGGGACAAGCGCCACGCCCACCGCCTGCCGCGCGAGGTGTTGCAACGAATGCCCCATTGCCTGCTGATCCAAATGCCTTCGGTCGGCTATGACGTCATCGATGACCGCGCTGCGGCGGAGTTCGGAATTGCCGTCGCGAACGCTGCAGGCTACAACCGGGACGCCGTGGCTGACTGGACAGTCATGGCCATCCTGAACCTGATCCGCCGGGGCTCCTGGGGGGATCACCGGTTGCGGGAGGGCGGCTGGCCCAAACCCGAGATGATGGGACGCGAGCTCGGCGCGCTCACAGTCGGCATCGTGGGCCTGGGCAACGTGGGTTCGGCGCTGGCCATCCGCCTGCTTTCTTTCGGCTCCCGCGTGCTATGCGCGGACGTCGTGGAGAAGAGCCTCCCGGGCGTGGAGCGGGTCTTGTTCGGAGACTTGCTCGAGCTCGCCGACGTTGTCTGCGTACACGTGCCTCTGAACGAGGAGACCCACCACCTCATCGACGCCGAGGCGCTCACGCGCATGCCGAAGGGGGCGTATCTGATCAACGCCTCGCGCGGTCCAGTGGTGGACGAGAAGGCACTCGTCGCCGCCCTCGAGTCGGGGCACCTGGGTGGCGCCGCGCTGGACGTCTTCGAGCAGGAGCCGACGTCGACCGACAACCCGCTTCGGCAAATGGAGAACGTCTTCCTGTCCCCGCACGTCGGCGGTGCCACCCGGGAGGCGGAGGCACGGGTGCTGGAAGTCGTGCGCGACAACCTGACCCGCGTTTTGGACGGCGAGGAGCCATCCAACGTCGTCAACGGGGTCAGGCTCGGGGCTCGACTGAGAAGGTGACGCTGCGCGAGCTCTGGGAGCGCGCCGAGCCGACCGTGGGCACTTTCCTCGACCAGATCCTGGCGGTGCCGGGTGTGGACGGGGTCTACGTCGGGCCCGAGTGCTCGAAGCGCTGCGCGGCATGAAGCGCGAGGTCGCCAAAACTGGGTACTGACGACCCCCTGGATCCCGCGGTCCTGGAGGCGCTGAAGAAGTTCGACTCGCCCACCCTGAGCAACGCCATCGAGACGTTCGAGGTCCGTCCGCAGGACGAGGGCTACATGTCGATGGAGGTGCGCTGCCTCTTCCCCGATCTCGGGCCGATGGTGGGTTATGCGGCGACCGCAACCATCCGCGCGCGCGCCCAGGCGCGCGGCGAGCAAACCGCGCTCTATCAGCACGTGCGCGAAGTGGCGAGCCCGCGCGTGGCGGTGGTGCAGGACATGGACGAGCCGCCGGGCCACGGGTCGCTGTGGGGCGAGGTGAACGCCACCATCTTCGGCGCCCTCGGGTGCGCCGGCTGCGTGACCGACGGCTGCGTCCGCGACCTGAAGGAGGCGCGCGCAATGGGCTTCCACTTCTTCGCCCGCGGACCGGGCGTGTCCCACGCCTACGTGCGCGTGGAGTCAGCCGGCGAGCCAGTAACGGTGGGCGGGCTGCGCGTCAGCCCAGGCGACCTGATTCACGCCGACCAGCACGGTGTGCTGCTGGTCCCACGCGAGATCGCCGCCGAGCTGCCGGCGGCCGCCGAGCGGGTCATTGCCGCTGAACAAAGCCTGCTGCGCTGGGTGCGCTCTCCGGACTTCGACGCCGACGAGCTGATCGAAAGGCGGCGCGTCAAGCACTGACGAGGTCCGCTAGAAGAGGGCCTTCTCGGTCTCGGCGTCGAAGAGGTGCAGCCGCTGCATGTTGAGCCCCAGGCGCACGCGGTCACCCACGCTGATCTTGAGCTGCGGATCGACCCGCACGATGAGGTCGTCCGACCCGACCTTGCCGTACAGGTACTGGTCCGAGCCCAGGACTTCGAGCACCTCGACCTTGAGATCGATGGCGGCATCATCGCCGGAGACATTCGGCAGAAAGTGCTCAGGCCGGATACCGAGAATGCCGCGCTCCACGCCGGGTGCCTTGGGCAGGTTGAGCTCGAGACCCGACGCCTTCGCCTTGTGGTCGGAGATCGTGACCGGCAGGAAGTTCATGCGCGGGCTGCCGATGAAACCGGCCACATACATGTTCACGGGTTCGTCGTAGATCTCCCGCGGCGGCGCAACCTGCTGCAGGACGCCGTCCTTCATGACCGCGATCCGGTCGCCCATGGTCATCGCCTCGACCTGGTCGTGGGTGACATATATAAAGGTAGTGCCCAGCCGCTGGTGCATCTTCTGCAGCTCGATCCGAGTCTGTACTCGAAGCATGGCGTCCAGGGAAGACCCGAGGCTGACGGACGATGGCGCGTCCGACCGCGACGCGCTGCCGTTGGCCGCCCGAGAGCTGACGCGGCTTGCGGGCAAGAAGCTGGTCCAGCCGGAGGATGCGGCCCGCCTCCTTGACCCGCGAACTGATCTCGGACCTGGCGCTCCCCCGCATCTTGAGGCCAAAGCCCATGTTGTCGAACACACTCATGTGCGGATAGAGCGCGTACGACTGGAAGACCATGGCCACGTCCCGGTCGCGGGGCGGCATCTCGTTGACGACCTGGTCGTCGATCTTGATCTGGCCGGCGGTGATGTCTTCGAGGCCGGCCAGCATCCGGAGGGCGGTCGACTTGCCGCATCCGGAGGGCCCGACCAGGACCATGAACTCGGTGTCGCGGATCTCCAGGCTGAGGTCATCGACGGCCGTGCTATCGGTCGAGAACTTCTTGGTGACGTGTTCGTAGGTGACGGACGCCACAGCAAAAGCCTAGTCGACCCCGGGCCTTTGGACTAACGCGCGCAAC
>VBJE01000358.1:1906-2328 GCA_005879675.1 Chloroflexota bacterium | reverse complement strand
GTCGGCGCCACGCCGCCCGCCTCTGCTCCCGAGACAAAGACCAGCACACCAGGCAGGTTGTTGACGGCGTTGCTGAGTAGCGCGCTTCCGAAAAGCCCCACGGCGACCGCTGTGCCGGCTTCTGCGGCGTGCGAGACCAGTTGCGCCATCAATGCCCCTGTGATCCCGGCGTCCTCGATGCCGCGGACGAGTATGAAAAGCCCCGCGATGTACACGAAAAGAGAGGGGCTGACGTGAGCACGCAGGTGCTCGCGCGAGAGACCGCGATTGACTGCCGCGATCCCGATAAGCGCAAGACCACCGGCGACGGCGATCACCCCGAGCGGCCACAGCGACGCCGCGCCCGCGATGTAGGCGAACGCCAGCACCGCCAGGCCGATGACGGTCATCGTGAAGAAACGTCTGCTGCCGCGGATCCCTCT
>VBJE01000358.1:0-1781 GCA_005879675.1 Chloroflexota bacterium | reverse complement strand
CGCTATGAAGGCAACCGCGAACAGGTACGGCATCACGGCCAGGCGCAGCCGGGAGACGATCGCGTAGACGACCGGCGTCAGGATCACGGCCGTCGCGTCGTTCGAGAGGAAGGTCGTGATGAGCGTGCCGACGACCAGGACGTTGAACAGGAGACGGCGGCCGCTGCCGCCCGCAGCCACCACGGCCAGGTCCGCCGCCCAGTCAAAGAACCCCGCCATGTCGGCGACGGCGGCCGTCAGCATGAGCCCGAGGAAGAAGAGAAACAGGTTCCACTCGCTTGCCACGGCCTCCAGCGCGGACACCGGGGTCACGGTTGCCGTCACGAGCATGAGCAGGGCGCCTGCGGCCGCCGCCCACGCCTCGGAGATGCCACGCGGGTGGACGACGATCGCGAAAAGCGTGGCCGCGAAGATCACGGCGGCGATCGCGGCGTGCATGGGCGCCGCTAAAGATCGCCTATCGGATCGCTATTCAGGCCATGAGGGAGGATCGAAGCCCACGTTGGGCATGCTGCCAGTACGCCAGTAGACGCTGCGCCGGCGCTGCATCAGCTCTTCGTCCACCAGGTAGCGGCGCAGAGCGGCGAAGTCAGGATGCCGGCGCGCGATGATGCGATTGACCTCGGACTCGGGGTAGGGGCGGCCCGGTTGAAAGTCCTCGACCAGCCAGGTCAGGACGGCGAGTCGCTTCTTGCGCTGGACGGGGATGCTGAGCAGCCGCCCGGCGACGTCGACGAAGTTCTCTAGGACACGATCCTCATCCCGCATCTCGCGCCAACCACGAAGTTACCGCGCGCGGTCAGCAGCCGGAGCGGCGCGCCTCGGCGGCCGCCGCGTCGGCCCAGTTGTACGCGGAGATCGGCGGTGAGTACACCCGCGGCCCTGCACAGGCAGTCGCGGTCACCTGCTGCCGCAGCGCTGGCTCGAGCGAGGCGAGCGAGGCGAGCAGGGCCGGCGTGGCGTCACTCGAAAGCTCAGCCAGGTATTCGCTATCGATCTTGTGCGCGGCCTTCGCGTGGTCGGTGTTGAAGGCGACGACGATCGCTTCCGGATTCGCAACGTTCAGGCCGAGCAGGAGGACGCACGCGCTCGTCGCGGTTGCGCCGGCAAACCACCGGCGGCTGCGCCAAACGCCGAGGAAGTCGGCGGCGAGGAGCAGGAACACCACGCCCAGCCAGACCGCGAAAACGTGGCTGTACAGGCGGAGCATCGTGAACCCGTAGGCCTCTTCGTAGAGGCTCAGCCTGCGGAACGCGACTACGCTGATCATCATCGTCAGCGCGATCGCGACCTCGGCCAGGACCAGGAAGGCAAGCTTGCTGCTCCGAACCCTGAAAGCGGTGATCCGGCTGAAAAGGATCAGTACCGCGAGCGTGATGCCGCTGACCCACAGCAGCTGGAAGAAACCAGACCGGGCGTAGTCCGAGTACGTGACGCCGGCGTTGCGCAACGTGCCCGCCGCGGCACCGGTGGCGGCGAGCACCTGAGCCAGCGCGAAGGCCGCGAACACCGCGTCGAGGATGACCAGCACGACGAGGGCCTCGGTCGCGCCCAGTCGCCAGCTCGGACCGTCGACGCGCTCGACGGGCATGGACGCCGCCAGACGCAGGAGTCCAGCCGCAGCCAGCGATCCGATGACCACGTAGATCACGTCGAGCACCAGCTGCCCGACGTCGATGTTCAGGTTGAAGAACGAGGCGAAGACCGGGTCGGCCGAGGCGAGCAGCGCCGCCAGGACGGCCGCGATGGGAGCCGCGATCAGGACCCCGCGGGCGATCGGC
>VBJE01000357.1 GCA_005879675.1 Chloroflexota bacterium | reverse complement strand
CGTCGTCAAGCCGGAGAAACCTCTCGAGTTCATCGGCCAGGTGAGCACCACCCTCCTGACCGGCAAGCTCGGCCGGACTCCCATGGGGCTGGCGCTGGAGATCACCGACTGGCAGGAGCTCGAGGGCACCTACGAGATGGAGAAGAACCGCCTCCGGCTCCGATTCCAGGAGCTGCACGTCGTCAAGGAGTGGGACGGCGACCTGGAGGGCTTCACCGCCATCGTCCTGCGCGAGCAGGCCAAGGCCCACCCGATCCTCGATTCGACCATGCGGTTCATCGAGCACCTGCGCGACTACCGCGAGAACCTCGCCGAGGCCGCGGTCCGCCGCTACGAGGCGACCGAGCAGTGGATCGAGTGCCCCAAGTGCGAGACCGAGGTCCCGCGAGTACGTGCGCGCCATCCTCCACCTCGTCGACGACGCCGACGGTCGCATCTACCGCGGCATCGACTCACTGACGGTGCGCTCAGCCGGTTTTCCCGAGTACCGCGGCATGTCGCTCGACCGGATCCAGGGCTCCAACCTGTGGGTGAGCTTCCGCCGCTACGACCCCCTCCCCGACGAGGGCATCGTGCTCCCGACCGCGAGCGTGGAGATGTTCGAGGCCCAGCGCTCGGTGATCCGGCAGCTCCAGATCGGGAGCCCGCGGACCGGCGCCCTGGCCGCCGAGCTGGCCGACCCCGGGTGGCTGGGCAGCCCGCCGCGGGTCCCGCTCGACGGCAAGAAGGCACACCACCTGCCCGACCCCAACGAGGAGCAGGCCGAGGCGGTGGCGCGGGTCATGGGCATGCGGCCCGGGCAGCTCTACCTGATCCAGGGCCCACCCGGCACGGGCAAGACGACGGCCATCGTGGAGTCGATCCGCCGCATCCTGGGCCGCAACCCCAACGCGTCCATCCTCCTTTCGTCGCACTCCAACGACGCGGTCGACACCGGCCAGGAGCGACTGCTTGGCTTCTCGCACGTGCGGCAGGCGCGCATCGCCGAACCGGGGAAGGTGCCGCGCCGGCTGCGCCCGACGCTCGTGGAAGGAGACGACCTCACGCCTTACAACCTGGTCGCCGGCACCTGCAACCGCCTGACCATCGACTCGCGGCTGCGCTTCGAGGTCTTCGACTGGCTGATCCTCGACGAGGCGAACAAGGTGCGCGCCAACGAGGCGCTGGCGTTGATGCCGCTGGCCAAGCGGTGGGTGATGATCGGCGACCTCAAGCAGCTTCCCCCCGTGATGGAGGAGGCCGCGTCGACGTTCAAGATCGAGACCCCCCTGGACGAGCTGGTGCGCGACGACAGCTACTACGGCTGGGTCTGGGACAAGGTCCCCGCGAGTTCGAGGATCATGTTGCCGCGCCAGTACCGAATGCGCGAGCCGATCGGCCGCGTGGTCTCCGACCTCTTCTACGAAGGCAAGCTGATCCACGAGGCGCCACACCCGCGCATGCCTCTGCCGTGGCCCTTCGACCGCGAGCTGGTCTGGGTCGACACCGGGGCGCAGGACGAGTACCGCGACGCGCAGCGCTCGGTCGCGAACGAGTTCGAGGTCGCGCTCTGCAAGGACATCACCTCGATCATTCGCCGGCGCGTGCGCAAGGCCCACCTGGCGGTGATCGCGATGTACAACTCGCAGGTCAATCGCCTCCAGGGCGCGCTCAAGGGCATCGTCCCGCCGGACGACATCGAGTCGGTGGACGCCTTCGAGGGCCGCGAGTCGGACGGCGTGATCCTCTCCCTGGTCCGCTCCAACGACCGCGCGGCGATCGGCTTCTTGAACGACCCGAACCGCGTCAACGTCGCCATCTCGCGGGCCAAGAAGCTGCTCGTGATCGTCGGCGACTCGAAGACCGTGATCGGCGGCGCGCCCGAGCTCTTCGGTCCGCTCTTCGAGCACTGCAAGGAAGACGGCCTCGTCGCTGGTGTCGGCGCGGTCGTCACCGCGTGCCAGCGGGTGGGCATCCGCTCCCAGGTGCAGCGCCTGTCCCGGCCGCACCGCGGCGACCGCCGGACGAGGCGCCGGCGCCGTGGCCCGCGCCCCACGGCCGAAGCCGTGGCGAACGGAGAGGCGACGGCCTCCCCGAACGGCTCAGAGCCGCTGCCGGTGCAGGCCGAAGCCGAGTCGAACGGCTCGCCGCAACCGGCCCCGGTCGAAACGCCTAGGGAGGCTGAATAGCCGGTACCGGCGGCTAAGCTCTTCGGCGGCATGGCCGACCAGTGCATCTTCTGCGACATCGTCC
>VBJE01000356.1 GCA_005879675.1 Chloroflexota bacterium | reverse complement strand
CCTCGCCGGCCAGCCCCGCGGGGTACCCGTTGCCATCCCACCTCTCGTGGTGATGGAGCACGATGTCGAGCACCATCCGGTCCCACGGCAGGCCGCTGACCAGCCGGTGGCCAGTGACCGGGTGTTGCCGCATCTCGCTCCATTCCCTGTCGTCCAGCGGGCCTGCCTTGCGCAGGATGCTGTCGGGGACGCCGATCTTGCCGACGTCATGGACCATGCAGCCGCGCCTCAGCGCGTCTCTGGCAGCGCGGCTCAAGCCGTACTGGGCTGCCAGGGCGTCGGCGTACAGGGACACCCGCATCGAATGGCCGTGCGTGTATGGGTCTCGGGCGTCGATCGCTGCCGCCATGGTGACAAGGGTTTCGTCCGTCAGCTTCTCGAGACGTTGCGTCCGCTCTGACAGCACCGACGTCATCTGGTTGAACGATCGTGCCAGATGGCCGATCTCGTCCTTCGATTCCACCGCAGCACGGTGCTCGAGGTTGCCGGCTGCGACCTGCGTCGTGGCGCGGATCAGCTCGTACATCGGCCTGGTGATCGAACGTGTGACTATCGAGCCGACGACCAGCGTAAGTGCGAGAGCGGCGAGGCAAACGATCAGGATGACCACGAAGACGAGGTTTTGCGCGCCTCGGCCTGAAACCGCATGACCCAGGGCACGTAGAACACCGCGGCGTTGTGGCCTGAACCTGCGACCCTTTTCGAGAGCACCGCGTTCTGTCGCATCACAGTGCCGCGCTCTGCGGCGTTCAGCGCCGGGATGGGAAAGTCGAGATGCGGAGTGGCGGCAATGGTCTCGCCGCCTGAGGTCAAAAGTGAGAGCTGGACGTGGGCGCTTTCCTCGACGAGCGCGACGATCTGGTCGAGCGATTCCCCGACGACGACGGCGCCGGCAAGGTACCCGCCGGAGTCGATGATCGGTCCGATCGTATACAGCAGGGCGCTTGGTGTCCCGCCCGCCAGGCCGACGTAACGAGTGCCGTAGGCGTCCGCCCGACCGCCCAGCACGTCATCGATGTGGGCGAACGTTGCCTGGCCGCCGCCCGGAATGCACCGGCACTGGTCCGGCTGAGCCGGGTCGGCTGCGAGCCGCAAGAGGGTGTTCCCGTCTGTCTGGACCACGGCGACCTCGATTCGTTCCGGCAGGTGGTTGGCAACCAGCGGCAGGAGGAGGCGGCCGAGCGTGCTTGTGTCGCCGGTCCTCACGGCGTCGGCCACGCCGCTGGTGGCCGCCAGCAGCCGGAGATCCGCCAGCTGGCGTTCTTCGATGGAGTTGAAGACGGTGTTGACGTTGTCCTGCTCGCGGACCGCGATGGTCTCGAGCTGTTGGGCGCCGGACGTGGCCAGCTGCTGGCTGGCGATCGCCGAGATCAAAAGGCCGACGACCATGGTCAGGCACACGAATGGGGCCACTACCTTGTGACCGACGGAAAGACCGCTCCAGCGCAAATGCGCCCGTCCCACCCTTTCCGGCCGAAGTATGCGAGCGCCCGGACGGGATGGGACCCCTTTACCAAGGCTTTTTGAGCCTGTTAAGGACGTTCCCGTCCGAACATCTTTTTGGCAATGTGGTGGCGTGATCGACCCCATCCCCGACGGCGAAGGCAACGCCCTCCGCCTGGTCGAGCTGCGGCGCGAGATCGACGAGCGCGAGCTCGAGTTCTCGCGTCTCGCCGCGGAGTTCGACAAGACGGACTGGTGGGACGCGGAAGGTTTCAACACTGCCGCCGACTGGATCCGCTTGAACTGCCACATGAACTCCCATGCCGTTTGGAACGCGTTCGCGGTCGGCGCGCGCGAGCACGACATGCCCGCGACGACGGCGGCGATGCGCGCGGGGGAGATCGGGTTCGCGCACGTGGCGACGATGGCCCGGACCGCCGTCGAGGTCGGCGGCGCCTTCGATGAAGACAAGCTTTTGCCGCTGGCGATTGCCTACTCGCCGGGCAAGTTCTTTCACAAGTGCATCCACTACCGGCACGCGGTGGACGCCGAGGGCTACAGCCGCGACCAGGAGAAGCTGGTGGAGGAGCGTGGCCTGCGCCTGAACACCGCGCAGGACGGATGCCTCCTCATCAGCGGCCTCCTCGACCCGGTCGGCGGCGCGGCCGTGCGGACGGCGCTCGAACCTCTCGCGCAGCCATCCGGCGCGCACGACGACCGGAGCCGGGAGCAGCGCTACGCCGACGCGCTCGTCGAGCTCTCGACCGCGGGCAGGCCGGCCGAGATCCAGGTCACCGCCACCATCGAGACGCTCAAGGGCATGGCCGGCGCGGCAGCCGCGGAGATGGAGTTCTCGCTGCCCATCTCTTCGGCGACGGTGCGCCGCCTGGCCTGCGACTGCAGCGTCACGCGCGTGCTGCTGAGCGAGGACTCGAACGTGATCGACGTCGGACGCTCCAAGCGCCTAGTCGACGGCGCCCTGCGCAAGGCGCTGGCGGTGCGGGACAAGCACTGCCAGTGGCCAGGCTGCGAGCGTCCCGCCAGCTGGTGTGACGGCCACCACATCGTGCACTGGGTCGAGGGCGGCGAGACCAACCTCGCGAACTGCCTCCTCCTGTGCAAGCGG
>VBJE01000229.1 GCA_005879675.1 Chloroflexota bacterium | reverse complement strand
GCTGGCAGCTTCCGTTGACGAGCAATTCGCCGCGTTGAGCCTCCTTCAGCTGGGAAACCGCCCCCACGAAATCGCCGCTCAGCACCGTGGTGTTGTTCCACTCCGGGTCCCGCAGCGTGCGCGAGACGACGTACTTCGGCATCGCGTTCATCTTCGCTGCCAACCCCGCCTCGTCGGTTCGCGAGGGCCAATCCGCCGCATACCCCTGATACGTCTTGCGGCCGAGCAAGAGGACGTCCGCCGACTGCACTTCGTCGAGCGTGAACTTGTCTCCCTCGGGCCCGCGGCTGAACTGGGACGCCCATCCCCCACGCGTCGTCTTCTCTGAGCCGACCGGGTCCTCCATCACCCCGTCCACCGTCACGAACTCCGAAACCACGATCCTGCCCATCGGATCAAAGTAACACCCGCGTGATCGCAACCATCAGCACGCCTCGGCTCGAGCTCGTGCCGTTCGACCCGACCGCCCTGAAGCACCTCGTCCGGGGCGATCGCCCGCAGGCGCAGCACATCCTGGGAATCCAATTGCCGGATGAATTCCCGACGCCCGGCGAGCTCGCGGGCTTCCTCCCCATCCAGCTCCACCGCATGGAGGCCGCGCCCGACCGCCGCGGCTGGATGGCCCGCCTGATCGTCACGCGCACGGATCGCGAGATGGTCGGCCACTGCGGTTTCCATGGACCGCCCGACGTCATCGGCCGCGCCGAGATCGGCTACACGGTCTTCACTCCGTTTCGAGGCCAGGGATTCGCGAAAGAGGCGGCGCAAGCCCTCGTCCAATATGCATTCGCGCGGGGTGAAACGGAAGTTTTCGCAACGGTCTCGCCAGCCAACGCACCCTCGCTCGCGGTCGTGCGCGCACTCGGTTTCATCCAGGTCGGGACGCAGGAGGACGAGGTCGACGGTCTCGAGCTGGTCTTCGCGGTCCGCGCGAACCACCCGCCCTGACAATCCGAGCAAGCAATCCCGCATGCGCGCGCTCGATCTCCGATGCGACGGCGATCGCCGTCTCCACGAAAGCCGCTGCCGCGGGCGGCCGGTATCGATCGCGGTGCCACACCACGACCAGTACGCGCGGAGGAACCAGCTCGGAGAGCGACAACAACCGCACCTTGGGGTCGTTCTCATCGACGGCGAGGAGCGGCGCCAGCGCGACGCCCAGCCCCGCCGCGACCATCGCCTGGACGGTCGCGTTGTCGTTGGACCGAAACACGAACCGCGGCCGCACACCACGAGCGCGCAGAAAATCCTCGGCGAGGTCCTGGTGCTTCCCCGGCTGGAATCCGACCATCGGCGCGTCGGCCAGGTCCGCGACAACCGGATGAGCCCATCGAGTGGCGGAGCCCGCCTCCACGACCAGCACGTATGGATCGCGCATCAGCTCCC
The DNA here is from genome assembly GCA_005879675.1 of Chloroflexota bacterium. Lineage (GTDB taxonomy): Bacteria > Chloroflexota > Dormibacteria > Dormibacterales > Dormibacteraceae > 40CM-4-65-16. Next base: position 6,745 of record VBJE01000229.1, on the reverse strand, counting down.
GCACCTCGAACGGGCCTTCGCGGATCGGCTGGATGGCAAAGGTCAGGTCGAGCTCGCCGCGCTCGACGGCATCGACGAGCGACTCGTCATGCGTGCCCTCCGAAACCCGCACATCGACCTCCGGCCACTTCGCCTGGAACCGTCGCATCGTCTCCGGCAGGATCTTGTTCGCCACGCTCTGGTAGATGCCGACGCTCAGGCGACCGGAAACGCCTGCTGCGAACGCGCGAAAGTCCGCCTCGGCCGCGTGCAGGCGCGCCTCGATCGCCTCGGCGTGGCCGAGCAGCAGCCGCCCGGCCTCAGTCAGCTCGACGGTGCGCCGGCCGCGCGACCTCTCCACCAGGCGCTGCCCGACCAGCGCCTCCAGAGCCACCACGTGATCGCTCACGGTGGACAGCGAAGACGAGAGCTCGGCCGCCGCGGCCCAGAACGTCCCCTTCTCGGCGACCGCCCGGAGCGCGCGCAGATGCTTCAGGTCGACGCTCTGCCAATTATCCGGCATGCCGAAATCTTACGAGTAAAATCCATGTTGCTTCGGAGTTTCCCGCTGGGAACACTGAAGCCATGGAGATTCTGATGCTGGTGGCCATCGCTCTTCTCGTCGCGCTCAGCGCCGCGGGCTGGGTCTCCGACTCCCGCCTGACCGACGCCGACCGCCCCACGCGTTGGTGGCCGGGCACTCCCCGGGACTAAGCGCCATACAGCCCGCTTGACACGCCGCCCGGCCTTCAATAAGGTCGATTCTTAAATCCTGCTTAAACCGCGCATCGCACGGCGCGGGTTAGGTTGGCGTGGGACGGGTCGAGGGGGCCCGCCGGTTGCAGGCAGGTGGCGGAAGCGACAAGGGGGTTTGGCATGAGACGCCTGATTCGGCTCGCCGCGGTGGCGGCCCTCGTGGCGGCGCAGGCAGCAGTCCCGGGACCGGCCTCGGCCCAGGCACCGGCGGCAGCGGCGGCGGCCGCATCGCCGAACTGCTCGCTCGACAACGGCATCAAGCACGTCATCAGCATCCAGTTCGACAACACACACCTGTTCCGCGACCGGACCAACGTCGCGTCCGACCTGGAGCAGATGCCCAACCTCCTGAACTTCCTGACCGACAACGGGACGCTCAGCGACAACGAGCACACAGTCCTCATCTCGCACACCGCAGCCGGGATCCTCACCTCGTTGACAGGCCTCTACCCCGACCGCATGGGCCAGACCGTCAGCAACTCCTACTTCTACTTCAACAACGCCAACACACCCGCGTTTTCGAGCTCATTCAAGTACTGGACCGACCTGGTCGACGACTCGACCGGATTGGAAGACCCACTGCCGAACATGGTCACCCCCACCGGCCCGAACAACGACCCTAAGAACACTCCCGCGCCCTGGGTGCCGTTCACCCGCGCCGGCTGCAACTACGGCGCCGTGTCGACCGCGAACGTCGTCCTCGAGAACACCGGCACTGGTCCGTTCGGCGACATGAGTCAAGCCTTCGGCACAGGCTCACCGGAGTGGACTGCGGCGGTCGCCTCCAACGCAGCACCGTCCGGGACGGCCGCGCGCGCAAAGGCGCTGACTGATTACGTCGGCATCGCGATTCACTGCGGCGCCGGCGGTGGCATCTGCGCCGCCAATGCCACCAATGTGGCGAATTCGCGTCCGGACAGGTTGCTCGACGAGCCGGGCGGCTACCTCGGCTTCCAGGCGCTCTTCGGGGCCAAATATGTCAATCCCGCCATCAACCACGGCAGCGCGTGCGTCAACAACACGGAAGGTCAGCCTGTCACTGACCCGTTCGGTCAGTGCGGATTTCCTGGATTCGACGGCGCGCTGGCCAAGAACACGCTGGGCTATGTCGCTCAGATGCAGGAAGCCGGCGTGCCCGTCACCTTCGCCTACATCTCGGACGCGCACGACAATCACACCTCGTCCTTTCCGGCTCCCTTCAACCCGAACTTCCCTCGCGCCTCGGGGCCGGGCGAGGCGGACTACGTCGCCCAGCTGCACGCGTACAACGACGCGTTCGGGACCTTCTTCGCCCGCCTGGCGGCGGACGGGATCGACAAGTCGAACACGCTGTTCGTCTTCACCGCGGACGAGGGCGACCACTTCGCCGGCGGTGACGGGACGGCGCAGGCCGACGGCACCCTCGCCTGGTCGCACACGAACTGCTCATGGACGACGACGCCGGCCTGTCCCTCGAACCAGATCGGCGAGGTGAATCTCAACCTCAAGGCAAAGCTTCCGGCGCCCGTTCCGGCCTTCTCGCTTCACCGTGACTCCGCGCCGACGTTCTACCGCAACGGCAATCCTGCCCGCACGGATCCTGCGCTCCGCCAGCTGGAACGGGATGTGTTCAGCGTCCAGGCGATCGACCCTTATCTGAGCAGCGCTCCCGCTCCCGTCTTTGTACAGATGGCCGACCCTGTGACTGAAAAGGCCCTGCACATGGTCAACGCGGATCCGCGGCGCACGCCCAACTTCACCGCCTTTGCCCTTCCCGACTATTTCGTCACCGACGTCAATCCAAGCTGTGGCAGCAACCCGTGCATCGATTACCACTTCGCCTACAGCCACGGTGACATCCAGGAGGAAATCGCCCGCACCTGGCTCGGCTTCGTCGGGCCAGGCGTCAAAAACATCGGCCGCACCAGCGACGTCTGGTCAGACCACGCCGACATCCGCCCCACCATCCTCGCGCTGCTCGGGCTCAAGGACAGCTACGAGCCTGACGGCGTCGCGCTGGTCGACTTCCTCGACACCTCAGCGGTCTCAACTGACCTTCGCGCCCACCACGAATCGCTCGTCCGCCTGCGCGAGGTATACAAGCAGGTCGCGGCACCGTTCGGCCCCTACGCGATGGACACGCTGGTGGCGTCCACGCGCGGCATCCAGAGCGGTTCGGCCACCGACGACAGCGTCTACATCGCGACCGAGAACAGCATCGCGTCGCTCACATCGCAGCGGGACGCGCTGGAAGCGCAGATGCGCACCGCGTTGACAAACGCCACTTTCGGTGGTCCGCTCGCGAGCGAGCAGGACCTCAAGACGATGATCGCCCAGGGTCGGGACCTGCTCGCCCAGGCGTCAGCGCTCGCCGCGGGATCGTAGTCAGAACCAGGACGCTCGACCAAGCCCTCCCTTCGGGGAGGGCTTTTTTATTGCGTGGTGTGCGCCTGCAGCAGGTCGGCGATCGAGCCTTCGAACTTCGCCAGTCGCTTGTGGACCTCGATCACCTCATCAGACGAAACCGGGTCGCTCGGGTCGACGTCGGTCTGGTGCTCTGTCCACTCCGTGCCGCACTCGCAGCGGTGGAAGAGGAAGCGATCCGTCCGCGACCGGTACGTGTAGATCGCGGCATCCTTCATGCGCCTTCCGCAAGCGCACTTGCCCTTGTCCGACTCCAACTTCGACCGTTGCACTGACGTAATTCCTCGATGCGTATAACGGCGCAGGCCCGAATTTCGTTGCAGCTTACACGCCGGACCTCGATTTTGGAAGGTCAAGAGAATGTAAATTTGCGGCGGCGTCCGCCTCGCCGCCACCTACCCGGTCTGGTTGAGCTCCCGCAGCAGCCCTTCCAGGTCCCGCAGCCGGTCCCCGCGCGCGGCCGTCTCGAGCGTCTGGTACTGGGAGAGCACGTCGACGAAACCTTCGCCCAGGTCGTAGCCGTGGCTGCGGAGCACCTCGCGGCCCCTTTCGCCGAGGGCTTCGACAACCTGGCGGACCTTGCTCTCCGGGCCGAACCGCTCAGGCACTCGGCGGCGGCTCGATCTTCTTCAGCACCACCCGGCGGCCGCGCCACGTCTCGGGCACGCCGGCCGGGCTGTCGCCCTGATAGCTCAGCTCCAGGCACCAGATCCCTTCGACCTTGACCGGGGCCACGCTCAGCTTGACCTTCGGGTTCTTCGGCTGGAGGGCCTGGAGCAGGGCGACGCCGTAGAGGACCAGCGCGCCGGGGATGTCGATCGTGTTGATCCGCCCGCCCTCGCTGGAGCCGTCGACGCCGGACGTGCGCGAGCCGAGGGAGTGGACCACCGCGGGGACTAGGTTATCGGCTTGCGCGTCTGGAGCGCGGCAAGCACGGAATCCACCGTCGCTTCGTAGCCCAGCCGGCCGGTGTCCAGGACCATGTCGTAGTGCGCCGGGTGGATCCGGTCGTGCCCGTACACCTGTCGGATGTACGCGGTCCAGTTCTCGTCCGTCTGCTTGAGCCGCTTCCGCGCCTCCTCCTCGGAGGCGATCCTCAGCCGCTCCATGATCGCCTTCACCCGCACGGCCTCCGCCGCGCGGAGGAACAGGTGCATGGCCCCGGGATGGTCGCGCAGCAGGTACGCGCCGCCGCGGCCGACGATCACGACGTTGCCGCTCCGCGCCGCCTCCTGGATCACGTGCTGGGTGATCTGCAGGATGGCCTTTCTCGTGTCGAACGTCGGGGCGGCGTTGGGCGGCGTCCAGGCCGCGCCCGCCTCAGCCGGGATCAGCGGCTCGGTGCTCGCCGACCCCAGCGCGACCAGCAGCCGCGCCAGCAACGAGCCGGGATGCTCATCCTCGGCCTCCACCTCCTCTTTGGGAAGCTGGAGCCGGCGCGCGACCTCGTCGATGATCCGGGAGTCGAGGAAGTCCGCCTTCAGGCGGTCGGCCAGCATCCGGCCGACCGTCGCGCCCCCCGCCCCGAACTGCCGCCCGATCGTGATGACCGGCATATGTCTTGCTGGTCAAATTTAAGTCACCGACGCCGCTGTGTCGCGAGTGCGTGCTGCGGCGGGTAATTCGGGGGTGCGAAGACCGCGAGCGCCGGCAGCGGCGGGAAATTACGGCGGCCGGGGCTTGCTTTTACTCCAGGTAGTCCCTGAGCTTTTTCGAACGCGACGGGTGGCGGAGCTTGCGCAGCGCCTTGGCCTCGATCTGGCGGATCCGCTCCCGCGTGACCCCGAACCGCTTCCCCACCTCTTCGAGTGTCCGCTGGTGCCCGTCGATCAACCCGAACCGCAGCTGCAGCACGCGCCTCTCTCGAGGGGTGAGCGTGTCCAGCACGTCCTCCACCTCGGAGTGCAGCATCGTCAGCGACGCCGCGTCCGACGGCGAGACGGCCTCGCGGTCCTCGACGAAGTCGCCGAGGTGCGAATCCTCCTCCTCGCCGATCGGCGTCTCCAGCGAGACGGGGTCCTGCGAGACCTTCACGATCTCGCGCACCTTCTCGGGCGTGATCCCCATCTCCTCGCCGATCTCGTCGTCCGACGGTTCGCGGCCCAGCTCCTGCAGCAGCCGGCGCGACACCCGCACCAGCTTGTTGATCGTCTCCACCATGTGCACGGGGATGCGGATCGTCCGCGCCTGGTCGGCGATCGCCCGCGTGATGGCCTGCCGGATCCACCACGTCGCGTAGGTCGAGAACTTGTAGCCCTTGTGGTAGTCGAACTTCTCGACCGCGCGGATCAGGCCCATGTTGCCTTCCTGGATCAGGTCCAGGAACGACATGCCGCGGCCGATGTACTTCTTCGCGATCGAGACCACGAGCCGGAGGTTGGCCTCGGTCAACCGCTGCTTCGCCTCGTAAGCGCGCTCGTAGCGCTCGGTCAGCCGGTAGCGGGCGATGCGGTACGACTCGAGCGCCTCGGCGCGGATGCGCGGGCGTGCGGCGCCATTGGACGCGAGCCGGCGCCTCTCCGCCGCGGCGGCGTCGGTCAGGTTGGGCAGCTTGCCCAGGTCGCCAAGACCCAGCAGCTCCTGCGCGATGTGCGCCTGCTGCCCCTTTCGCTTGACCGTCGCCAGGCGCTCGATGACCTCCGGCAGGAGCTCGTCCACCGACCGCTGCCGGCCGTCGACCTCCTCGACCACGTTCAGCGCCTTCATCGCGTCGTGCAGCGGCTTGGCCTCGATCGCCTGCGCCAGCTCCACCTCGTCGTTGGCGGTCAGCAGCGAGACGCGCCCGATCTCCTTCAGGTACATGCGGACCGGGTCGTCGAGCGAGACCGAATCCATCATCTCGATGTCGAGGAGCATCTCGTCGTCGATCTGCTCGACCTCCTCGAAGTCCTTCTCGCCATCGGTGACCTCGATCCCGATCTCCTTGAACGCGGCGAAGATGCGGAAGATCTGGTCGGGCTCGGCGTCGATCTCCGGGAAGCCCTGGAGGATGTCGTCGGGCGTCAGGTAGCCCTGCTCCTTGCCCTTGACGATGAGCTGCTCGGCCACGGCCATCAGCTCGTCTTCGAATTTCGGCTCCGGCTTGTCGGTGGACTTGCCCGCCTTGCCCGGCTTGTGGTTCGTGGCTTTGGCCACGGGCGACCCGGCGTTGTTGGTCGCCTTCGGCAGCGCCTCTTTGGCGGCCGCAGCTTTGGCCGCCGCCTCTTTGGCCGCCGCCTCCTTGGCCACCAGCTCCTTGGCTGCGGCCACCTTCACCGCGGTCTCCTTGGCTACCATCACACTGGCTGAGGTCACCCTGGCCGCCGACGCCTTGGTCGCCGCGAGCTTCGCCGCCGCGACCTTCGCCGCCGCCACCTTCGCGGCTGCCACCTTAGCCGCCGACATCTTGGGCGTTGCCGCCTTCACTACCCGCGCGATATCTGCCCTCTCCTTTCCATGTCTTTGATGGCGCGGGCCAGTTCCCTGGCTTCGGCTTCCAACCGCACAACCCTTTCCGAGTCCTGGCCCCTTTCAGCCTCGGACAGCTCGCGGATTATCCCACTGTGCATACCTTTCATGTGCTCCAGGCGGATTCTCTCGGCAAGTTCCACAGCCACCTCGTCATCAA
>VBJE01000360.1 GCA_005879675.1 Chloroflexota bacterium | reverse complement strand
CGCCGGTGATCACGGCCCCCGCCGGCCCTGCTGCCTCGACCCCGGCGACGGCGCCGGGCGGCGTGGGTGCCCTGCTGGCGCCGCTGAGCGACGGAGCCCAGGCTGGCGCTGCCGGAGGCGCACCGGCACTGATTCAGCCGGGGGCGATCCCGCCGGTAGAGGCACCCACTCTGAAATCCCTGGCCGATCAGCTTGGGCAGTCGACCGGCCCGCTCGTCCCAAGCGTGCCGCCGCTACCGAGCGTGCCGCCGCTTCCGCAGGCCTCCGCGCTACCGAGCGTACCGCCGGTTCCGAGCCCACCGCCGGGCCCGAGCTTGCCTCCGCTCGGCCACTGAACCGTTCAGGCGCAAAAAACTGCGCTATCGGTAACTTTACCGATTGACGCCGGTTGTTCACTCACCTACCGTTAGGTCACTCACGTAATACTGAGTCGCCCCTGTACGACTTTCATAACGTGAGGCGGTTGTCGGCGGCTCGTCGAATCCACAAGGAGCGCTCGTGCGGGGAAGGGTGGCGCAGCGTGAGCTGGCGCCGAGACGCGAAGCTCGCCCGCCCCACCGGCCGACCAACCACCGAACGTGGCACGCGTCGCCTCCAGCCGCTGGAAAATTCGTGGGCCGAGCAGGCGTTCGCTCCGGCTGGCATCCTGGTCAGCGCCGTCGTGGAAGCCTCGGCGGCCGACCTGGGGTGGCTCGCCTGGCTCGACCGCCACGATCCAGTGGTGGTGCGCCGCGAGGCATTTTCACCGCTGGAGCCGTCACTCATCGCAGAGTTTCCGGACCCACCGGAGGAGCCCATCATCATCGACCCCGGGACCCTACTCGGGCCCTGGACCCTCTGGTGCCGAGCGCGCGGGATCCAGTCCTGCGTCGTCATGCCGGTCATCGCCCGCGCCCGGGTCATCGGCACGATCGGGCTCGCCACCTCTACCGCGAGAGCGCTCGGTCACGAGGATGTGCGGCAGCTGGCGCTGGTCTCCTCACTGGCGGTTCACGCCCGGACGTACGAGGCGCGGCTCGCCGGCCAGCGCCGGCTGTTCGCTGAAGTCAGTCGCAGCCTGGAAAACGCGTTGGCGCTCGATCGTGCGATTCGCCAGCCACCCACCTACCAGGAGATCGCTCGCGCGGTTGGTGACAGCCTGGATGGCAGCTACTGCCTGATCGCGATTTGTGATTCACAAGGGGCACTCACGATTCGAGCTCGGGGCGGTCATCGGCCGCCCCGCCGAAGAGGAGTGGCCAGCTGGCCCCTGTCCAGGCTTCGCGGTTGTGCCCGCGCGCTCCGGGAACGACACGCCGTCGTGCTCACCTTCGGTCAGCATGACCCGGCGATCGCCGCGGAACGGCGTGCCCTCTTCTCCTCGACGACACAGGTCGGGGCGATCTTTCCGTTCTTCGCCGGACCGCGGACCCAGGGGGTGCTGATCGTTGGTGAAGAACGGCGCTCCCGCCGTCAGCCGCTTTCGCCGGAGCGGATTGCGATCCTCGAGCTGGTGGCCAGCCGGATCGCCCACGTCTTGCGGATCTCCCGGCGGCTCGAGTATGAGCGCTTGGCCGAACGACGCCGGCAGCGCCAGCTCACGATCGAACGGCAGCGGCTGGCGCGCGAGGTTCACGATGGCGTTGGCCAGGCACTCAGCACCCTCCTGGTGCAGGTTCGCGTCGCGATGGCGGAGGGAACCGCCGGGCTCGACGACCTTCAGCTCCTGGAGCGCGCCGCCTGTCGGGCAGTGGATGGCGCGCGCGCGGTCGCTTATGGCATCCGGCACCTCGAGCGCGGCATCGGAGCGTTGGAAGAGGCGCGCAGCTTTGCCGAAACCATGCTGCGATCCGTGCACTGCCGTCTGTCCTGGACAGAGGAGCGCAACGACCTGAAGATCGCGAGCCGCGTGCTACGCGAGATCGCCCACGTCATCAAGGAATCCATCACGAACGTCGTGCGGCACGCGAAAGCGACCTCGGTGCGGGTCCGCGTCGAGTATCCGGATGGGCAGATCCGAGTGACGATTCACGACGACGGCATCGGTTTTTCGCTGCAGGAGGCGAGGCCAACCAGCGATGGGCAGGGCTTGCTGGGAAGCTCCGAGCGGCTGGCTCGCGTCGGGGGCACCCTGGATGTGCGCAGCGCATTAAACGGCGGTGGAACCCTGGTTTTGATCGAAGCTCGTAGGCACTGAGCCGTGAGCCGTTCACGTTGGCTGGCATCAGGCGCTCTCCTGCTCGACGCGTTTCTCTTCGCCTACGCGGGTGCGATCTCGGCGCGCGCCGAGCTTGGCCAGACGACGCTGACCGCGACGCCCGGGCTTGCCTCGGTGAGCGGCCCGGCGCAGTGCGGTACCGTTTCCCTGCCCGGC
>VBJE01000359.1:2936-3797 GCA_005879675.1 Chloroflexota bacterium | reverse complement strand
CTGCAGGACTTCCTGATTCGCGGGGTCGAAGCGATTGAGCTGGACCGCCTTTCTGGCGGCGATGAGTGCCTCTTCGTGCCGGCCCAGCTGCAGGTCGGCAATCGCGAGATGGCGGTAAACCGAGGGCAGATAAGTGCCCAGGCGAGCCGCGTCTTCGAACGCTCGTCGAGCCCTGAACCAGTCGGGGTCAGGCCCGACCGTGTCGCCCTGCAACCGAAGCGCAAAATCTCCGGCTGCCACTGCATAAACGCTTTCAGTCGGCGCGAACCACCGCGCCAGATCGATATCAGTTTGCGCGGCCGCCGGATCCCCTCGAGCGACGTCTGCCAGCGCGTTGCGGTACATGACGTCCGCCAGGTAAGGAAAGATCACAGCCGGTACCAACAAAGCCGCGATCACGAGGACCACGGGCACCGCCAGCAGGCGGGTCGGCCCCGGGCGCCGCTCCCCCGCGGGTTCAGGATGAGGATCGGCGCTCGAACTCCAGAGGACGACGCCCGCGGCGGCGAAGATCCAGAACGAAGTGGCTGCAGGCACGTAAGAGAAGTTGAGCTGGAGCTGCAACTGGTATGCGACGAAGCCGCCGAAGACTCCCGCCTGGTCACGCGCGCCTCGGAGAAATGTCGTGATGAACGCCGCCAACATCCAGAGGTAGGCCGCGACGCCAGCGAGGCCCTGCGTCGACGCTACCTGCAGGATGTCGGCATGCGCCTTGTCGATGACGAACCCAGGAGCCCACTCCCCGGTCTGGAATTTCGGGTAGACAAGGCCGAAAGTGTCCGGTCCGTAGCCGGTGACCGGCCGCGAGGCAATCAGTGCGATCGTGTCCTGCCAGATATGTAGACGTGTGGCCATCGAACC
>VBJE01000359.1:612-2686 GCA_005879675.1 Chloroflexota bacterium | reverse complement strand
TCAGCGACGGTGAACGGAACCAGCATGGCGAGAAAGGCCGCCAGAGCGTTGGCATTCCCGAAAGTGCCAGCGGCGCGTACCACTCCGCCAAAGGTCAGCTCGGTCTCCCCAGCGGTGGGTGGTAGGAACGGCGACGCCACGAGTGTTTGCAGGATCGCGAACAGAGCGACAACGTAGCCGCTCGCGGCGAGAATCCGAATGAGGCTCAAGGCATCGCGCCCATTGCGGAGTGCGCTCGCGACGAGGTAGAACAGCGCCGCGTACGTGGCGATCGTGAGCAGTCCCTCGTAGCGCATGTACGTGCCGAAGATGGCGACGTTGGGGTTGACAGCCATCAGCGTGGCCAGGGCAGCCGAGGCGACGAAAGCGAGGAGCGGCAGGTTGATCGGTGTTTGACGGACAAACGGCCCGTCTTGGCGCACCCACTGATAAATCCGCAGGCCTCCAAGGATCAAGACCAGGAGCCTCGCCAGCAGCAACTTCGGCAGCACGAACTCGTCGAATGTGTTCCAGAAGAAGATCAGCGGGAGTAGAAAGGCGCCCACCTGGAGTGTGCGGGCCTCGAGTTTCGCCGCGTTGATAGTCCAGCGTTTAGTGTCGTAAATCAAAGGCTCCACGCTGCACTTGACAAAGGCTAGGGCGTGTGTTCTGCTTCCCGCGCGCGACCCCGGCGCCGATTTCACCATGCGGGTTGGGGTGCACCCGCGATTTCCATGGGAGGGAAAGGGTGAAGGTACTCAAACATCGCATCGCTCTCTTGATGACACTCCTCAGCCTTGGGGTCATTGCGTTACTTGGCCTCATTGCCAGCCCGGCCGGCGTTGCCTTGCGGCCGGGAATGAACCAGGCGCTCCAGGCCCTTAGCGCTTTCCGGCCGATCATCGACGTCAGCGCTGACTCGGGTTGCGTCCCCGTGACGGGTGCCTGCATCCCCGCGTCAGCTTCACTCGGTCCCAGTTTCTCCCTCGCGAAAAGGATCGCCATTACGGGTCAGGTCACGGCCACGTGCGGGCCGTTCTTCTCTTTTGGCTCGGGAAACGTTAACCTCAACATCGACCAGGCCGCCGGCCGTGAGGTGGCTCATGCCTTCGCATCGACGACCGCCACCTGTGATGGGACTTCCCACACGTATACGCTCACAGCGATCGCATCGAATCTGACGTTCCACAAGGGCTCCGCAGTGGCCACAGCCTCGGTCTTTGCGCAGGGTTTCGACTTCAATTTCAATTTCGTCAGCGAAAGCGCGAGCACAACCCAGATCGTCAGCCTCAAGTAGCGGCTGCCGTTCCGGCGAGGGCCTGGTTTTCGACCGGGCCTCTTGTTTTTGGTGATGGTGCCGACGACAGGATTCGAACATGCGACTCTCGGTTTAAGAGTTGCACTCCGCGACTCTTGCCGGGGTTGCGCCGATGATTGGCGGCGGTTGGGTTCGTCCGGACTTGCCTGGACCCGTTCTGCGCCGCGCCTAGACGTGCGAATTGCTACATCAGCTGCCACACGAATACAGCGGCGGTATTACATGCCTCCACTAAACCCAGGGCAGTTCAAAAGTGGCGTTTCTTGCCATTTTCAGTTCGAATCTCCTCGCCGTCCCGCTTGGCTCGTCCAGACTTTGGACCAATTTCCGCCGGATTACTACATGAAGCACTACACGGCACTCCGTCTCGTAGGGACACTCAGTGGCCGCGCCCACCGCCTCGTTGAAGTGGGGCGTTCTGCGAGCGGACCTCGCCGCGCGCCAGCAGCTTGCGGTCGTCTTCGCGCGTGATCGCGGTTTTGCCGTGTTACTGCCTAGCAGCCCTACGGCGTCTCCAGTGCCGCGCCCTCAACCGAACTAGGCGACCGCCCCCGGAGGCCCTCAAGAACATGACTTGCTTCTTGGCTTTGGCGGGTGCTTAATACGTCGGCAAGTATCACTTGACAGGCACCGCTTCCCATCGGTGGGGGCGGTCCGTGAGTGTCCTGGGCATTGGAGGATTAGCCATGGCTGTGATCAAGCGGCCACAAAGTCTGGGTCGGGGGGCCAGCAGCACGCATCGGCTGATGAGAAAGACAGCCTGGCCGGTCTTGCTCG
>VBJE01000359.1:0-542 GCA_005879675.1 Chloroflexota bacterium | reverse complement strand
TCGGCTCCCAGCATGCTGGCGAGGACGAGATCTGGGTCATGAACGCGGACGGGACAAACAAGCACAATCTAACTCGACACGACGGCGCGAAGATCTCAGACATCGATCCACGCTGGTCTCCTAACGGCCGTCAGATCGCGTACTCGAGCGACCCAGGCGGCAACCGCCAGATCTGGGTCATGCACGCCAACGGGGCGGCGCCCAAGCAGCTGACGAATGCTCCTGGCTCCAACCGTCTGCCTAGCTGGACGGTCGACGGCAAGTCGATCGTCTTCCAGTCGCTCGACGAGGGCAATCTCGAGATATACGAGGTGGGAACCGACGGGAGCCACCTCACTAACCTGACCAACAATCCCGCCATCGATTGGTCGCCGGCCGCATCGCCGCGCAGCGATGCCATCGTTTTCACCAGCGACCGGGACGGCAGCCAGAATCTTTACATTCGCAGCCGCGACGGGGAGCTGCGACGTATCACCAACGGCCCCGATCCCGACTACTTCGCGAGCTGGTCGCCTGATGGCAACGAAATCGCGTTCGATCGC
>VBJE01000228.1:381-12287 GCA_005879675.1 Chloroflexota bacterium | reverse complement strand
TCTCGGCTCGCAATCCCAAAGCTCAACTGCCCCGTCGAGACCGGACGCCCCCACGAAGCCGAACCTGGTTGCCCTCTGATTCTACCCAGCGGGACGGCGGATCAAGCGCAGGTCCCAGCCGGCGTCGCAGCCTGGTCGGTCATCAGCACGCCGCCCGTCCGCTGCGTCCACAAGTAGACGCCTTCGTCGCTGCCCACCCACACCCCGTTTGCGTCACCGCTGAAGCCGCGCAGGTACGCGTAGCGCGCGGACGTGAACGGAAAGTCCATCCTCTGCACCTGGTTCGGGGCGGACATGATCCAGTAGCTCGAGGTCGGCCCGTCGTATATCGACACGATTGGCTTGCCGTTGGCGGTGGCGACCACTCCGATGTTGGTGCCCGGCCGGTAGAGCCATACGTCGGTCTTGCCTGTCGCCAAGTCGCGCCTCCGCACCTCATTCGTCGCGCCTCCCATCGCCGAGACGTCTGGCAGCTTGTCGGCCGGGTTGCGGTACATCAACCAGGCGGCGTCGCCGTCGACGACGCTCACCGCGAAGTCCGTGAAGAGGGCCTTGAACGCACCTGAGTCGGGATCGAGAAGGTACAGGCCGGCGCCGATCCCCTCGTAGCCCGCGTGGAGGTAGATGCCCCGCTGCGTGAAGGCCATCACATCCCAGAAGTCCGGCCGAATCTTCCATACCTTCTCGCGGCCGCTCTGGACGTCGACGACCCGGACTTCAGTGCGAGGAATCGGCTCGACCGGGATGTATGCATAGCGAGATCCGTCTGGCGACACCTGGCCCGCGCCGCTGACCGGCAACCATCGGCCCATTGCCCGGTCGTAGTAGCCGGCCGACATGCCCGGTAGCCCCGGAGGAGCACTTGTCCGGACTCCGGACGCGACAGGATCGTGCACAAACACGCCGCTGGTGTCGTACAGGATCTGCGCCGTGCGCACATCGAACAGCTCGCCCTGTGCCGGCGTGTTCTCGTTTCCGCCGACCATCACTGGAAGCGTGCAACGCGGCACCTGCGCGACCAACGAGATCCGATGGGGCGAACCTGTTCCGTTGTCGCTCAGCTCAAGCACAGCAGACTGAAGCCCTGACGGTCCGCCGCCGACATACCTCAGCTGCACCTCGCAGCTCGCGTCCGGCGCAAGCGAGGTCGCCGAGCACGTGTCCTTCCCCTTGGCGATGAGCGCGGCGTCCAGTCCGGTGATGCGAACGGCTGAGATCACGAGCGGCGAGTTGCCCACGTTCCGCAGGCTCACCGTCTTCGGCGATGCGTCGGCAAAGACCAGCGGTCGGGTGCTCATCAACAACTCCGGCACCCGCACGCCGATGCTCGCCAGACCCCGGTTGTTTGACTCGCTGAACCAGATCCGCCCGTCGGATCCGACAGCCATCCCGACCGGGTTCGATGCCGGCTCAGGAAGCGGATAGGCCCTGGTCGCTCCGGACAGGGCCAGGCGAACGATGGCGTTCTTCCCGGCGTCGGCGTACCAGAGGTTTCCATCGGGAGCGACAACGAGCTTCACCGGCCTGGAGCCCTGCGGCAGTGAAATCGGCGAGATCTCTCCCTTGACGGTGATGCGCGCGATCCCGTGAGACTCGGTGAACCAGATGTTTCCGTCGGGGCCGCTGACGATGTCATACGGGTAGAGCTCCGAGTCGCCGCCCGCGATGGGGAACTCTGTGATGACGCCGGCCGGGGTGATGCGCGCGATCGCCGGCCGGGATCGCGTCGACTCGACAAACCAGAGGTTCCCGTCCGGCCCGGTCGCGATCCCCCGAGGGGCGCTGTCGTTGGTCGGAATCGAGAACTCGGTGAGCGATCCACTCGGCGACAGCCGGCCGACGCGGTTGGTCCAGAACTCCGTGAACCACATGTTCCCGTCCGGTCCCGCAGTGATGCTCTCCGGCCCGGTGCCGAATACTCCCTGGCCCGGCGGTCTTTGGCCGGCGCTCAGCCTGGTGATGACGCCCGCCGGCGTGACGCGCAGGATCCAGTCGGGCCGGCCGTCACCACCGCCATCGGCGTTCACGTAGAGGTTGCCGTCGGGGCCGGTGGCGATGGTCTGCGCCCCGCCGATGAGGTCGAGCCCGGCGCTCCATTGCTTGACGTCCCCAGCGGGTGTGATCCGACCGACCGTCTTGAAGTTGTGGTCGACGAACCAGATGTTGCCGTCGCCGCCGAGGGCGACGCTGCCCACGCTGGGCAGGCAGGGCGTGAAGCAGTCGGCGGGCTTGACCGCCGGCGGCGGCACTGTGTACTCGACGATTCCGCCGGTCGAGAGCTTCACGGGCGATGCCGATGCGGCCGGGGAGCCGTTAGGGGAGGTGGAAGCGACCGGCTTGCCGGCCGGGCCCGAGCAGGCCACTGTCAGGATCACCAGCACCACGAGAGCGCGACGCATTGCCCGTTGAACGGTAGATGCCCGCCATGAATTACGGGCGTCTGGTGTAATTGACGCCCGAAATGGCCATAGACCTCGATCGCATCGGCCGCGCGAGCCTCCGCGAGCTCGGCGACATCCGCATCGATGACGTCCTCTCCTTCATCGACCGCGGCATCGAGAAGATGCCCAGCTACATGGACCTCTACCGGCGGTGGGAGTCGCAGCAGTGGGCTGTCGGCGACATCGACTTCAGCCTCGACCGCCAGGACTGGCTCGAGGCGAACGACATTGAAAGGAAGGCGACGCTCTGGTCGCACCGGCTGTTCTTCAACGGCGAGGAGCGCGTCACGTCCACTCTCGCCCCCTTCGTCTGGGCCTCACCCACGCCCGAGATCGAGGTCTTCCTTTCGACCCAGATGGTCGATGAGGCCAGGCACACCGTCTTCTTCGAGAGGTGGTGGCGCGAGGTGGCCGGCACGGATGCGCGCGACATGACCCAGCTGCTGAAGGAGATCCGTCCGGAGGCGAACGAGGGTTACAACATCCTCTTCTACGACCGGCTCTCGATGCCTTCGTCGAGGGCGTCACCCTTTATCACATCGTCATCGAGGCGACCATCGCCCTCACGGGCCAGCGCTTCGAGCTCGAGTCCATGCGCGAGCAGGGCCTGACCGACCGCGGCTTCTACCGCGGCTTCACCGCCGTGGCGCGCGACGAATCACGGCACGTGAGCTTCGGCATCAAGGTCCTGCAGGAGGCGGTGCGCGAAGACGCGGCGCGCTACGCACCGTTGATCCAGAAAACGCTGGTCGAGTGCCTGCCCCTGATCACCGGGACGCTCGATCCTCCGGACCCGCGCTACATCACCGAATTCGGGCATACACAGAGCGAGATCGTCCAGTTCGCATTCGACTCTCTGAACAAGCGCCTGCGCGCCATCGGCATCAATCTCGCTGCCTGAGCTCCGGGGCAAGCGCGTCGTCCTCCGGCCGGTGCGGGCCGGCGACGAAGCCCGGCTTCTGGAGATCTTCAGCGATCCCACGGTCGCAAGGTGGTGGGGCGAGCCGAGCAAATCCGTCGCCGACACCATGCAGGCAGATGAAGGCGAGTCGCACTTCCTCGTCGAGGTCGGCGGCGAGACCATCGGGATGATCCAGAGCTACGAGGAGACCGACTCGATGTACCGCCACGCGGGGATCGACATCTCCATCCGTTCGCCGTGGCAAGGCAAGGGTCTCGGCCCAGAGGCGATTCGAACGCTCGCCCGCTTCCTCATCGACGAACGGGGACACCACCGGCTGACCATCGACCCCGCCGCCCACAACACCAACGCCATCAAGGCCTACGAGCGCGTCGGCTTCAAACCGGTGGGGCTCATGCGCAAGTACGAGCGTGGTCCGGACGGGAAGTGGCACGACGGGTTGCTCATGGACATGCTCGCCGAGGAGCTGCGCGACTAGCCCCGCCGGACGGCTCTCGCGATCTCGCGCTTGGCTTCCCGTTCGGCGATCGCCTCGCGCTTGTCGTACTGCCGCTTGCCGCGCCCCAACCCGATCTCCACCTTGGCGTGGTTGCGCGAGAAATACATCCGCAGCGGGATCAGCGTGTAGCCCTTCTGCTTGACCTTTCCGATCAGGCTCGAGATCTCTTTCCGGTGCAGGAGCAGCTTGCGCGCGCGCATCGGCTCGTGGTTCATCAGGTTGCCCTGGGCGTACGGCGAGATGTGCACGTTCTCCAGCCACGCCTCGCCGTTGCCGATGCGGACGAAACCGTCGCGCAGGTTGGTCCGGCCGTTGCGCACAGACTTCACCTCGGTGCCGGTGAGCATCAGGCCGGCCTCGTACTTCTCATCGATGAAGTAGTCGTGGTATGCGCGCCTGTTGACGGCGACATCCCTTTCCTCTCTGTCAGGCATCGCCCAGCACCTGCCTCGCCGGGGCCGGCTTCTTGCCCGGGAGCTGGACGAGGTCCGGCACGTAGCGGTCTCCCTCGAGGTGGCCCTTCAAGACCTTGACCCGCCCACGCGCGGTCGGCAGCGTGGCGCCCGGCCACGGCTGCAGCGCGCGTACGCGCCGGTCGATCTCCTGCGCGCCGATCGCCCAGTCCAGATCTCCCTCCTCCTTCGTCAGCTTTGGCGCGACAGTCGCCACCTTGTGGTCCTGTCCCATCACACGCAGCTCGTCGAAGTGCTCGAGCGTCTCCACCAGCAGCTCGGCGCCCATGTTGGCAAGGCGCGCGGTCAATGCCTGGGCATCCTCGCCCTCGCCGATCGGCGTAGCGCGGACGGCCAGGATCGGCCCATGGTCAAGCTGCTCGTCCATCTTCATGATCGTCACTCCGGTCTCGGCATCGCCGGCAAGGATGGCGCGCGCCACCGGTGACGCGCCGCGCCATCGCGGCAGCAGCGACGCGTGGACGTTGATCGGGCCGAGCTTCGGGATGTCGAGCACGGATCGCGGAATGATCTGCCCGTAGGCGACGACGACCAGGAAATCCGGCTGCAGCGAGCGCAATCGGTCAATTGCTTCCGGGTCGCGGATCCTCTCCGGCTGGAAGACCGCCAGGCCAAGCTCCTGCGCCGCGACCTTGACCGGCGGCGACGTCATCTTCATGCCGCGGTGGGCCGGCCGGTCGGGCTGGGTAATCACCAGCAGCAACTCGTGGCCGGCCGAACGCAGCGCCCGCAGCGAGGGCACGGCGAAGGCAGACGTGCCGGCGAAGACGATCCGGTAGAGGGCCGTCAGCCCGCGGAAGCGGCCACGGCCTCTTCCTTTTCCTCGCCCACCAGGTCCTCCACGCGCCGCAGCGTGTCGAGGCTGGTCAGCCTGTCGGTGAAAAGGACGCCGTCGAGGTGGTCGAGCTCGTGCTGAAACGCGCGAGCGGTGAAGCCGGAGGACTTGATCCGGACCTCCTTGCCGTGGCGGTTGCGTCCCTTGACCACGACGGTCTCGGCTCGCTCCACCTCGCCGACCCAGCCTGGGTAGCTGAGGCAACCCTCGTAGCCGAGCTGCACGCCGTCCTTCTTCACGACCTCGGGGTTGACGAGGCCCCAGATCTGCTTGTCGTCGCCCTTGACGACGCAGACCCGGAGCGGCACCCCGATCTGGTTCGCCGCCAGGCCCGCGCCCGGGGCGTCGATCATGGTCTCGGTCAGGTCGTCGAGGAGGCGCTGGATGGACACGTCGATACGCGTGACCTTCTTCGCCTTTTCGCGCAGGACGGGGTGCTCAAACGTGAGGATCGACCGGACCACGAACTGGATTTTACCCGCGAGGTGCGAAAACCCAATCTGCCGAGCCGGTCAAACGACCCAGCGCGAGCGCACCATCACGTCCCTGTCCTCGATCTCCTCGTAGCCGCGGAAGGCCTGGATCCGTGTCGGGCGCAGGCGAAAGAACATCCAGCCGTCCATCTCGCGCGGGTCCCAGCCCATCGCCTCCTTGAACCCGCCGGCGAGGTCGGCCGAGTCCTCCACAGCCGCGCTGTCGATCATCTGCGCCTGGATCACGATCGCGTCCGAAGGGTCGCCGCCGGCGAGCATCACCGCTGGGTTCATGGCCATGTTGCGCGCCGTCTTGCTCGTGCCCAGGGTGGTGACGACGATGTCGTGGCCGTCCCACCAGCCCGACACGGCGATGAGGTGCGGCTGGCCGCCGATCTCCGCGGTGGCAAGCCAGAACTTGCCCTGCTTCCCCAGCGCGTCCAGCACGTCTTTCTTCCTGGTTGCTGCGTCTCTCATCTATTTGATCTATGTGATGGGGTCGACGTCGTAGCTCCAGTCCCGGCCGCGCGGCGCCAGGTGGCGCGCCCTCTCCAGTCCGTCGCCCTTGAGCGTCACCTGCCAACGGTACTCGCCGCGCAAGCGATGGATGAACGCCGGCGACGGTCCCATGACGCGTATGCCCTCGATGCCTTCCTTCAGCAGGCCGCTCGCGATGCTCTCGGCGGCCTCGCGCGCCGACGCCGCCGCACGGCCGTCGTCGCGGTCCGTCCGCGTCAGGACGGCGAGCTGGGCATACGGAGGAAACACGAATGCCTTCCGCGCGGGAAGCTCCGAACGATAGAAGCCCTCGTAGTCGCCTTCGGCCGCGCAGCGGAGGCTGTAGTGCTCGGGGTTGCTCGTCTGCACGATCACGCGCGACGGCCGGCCGTCGCGCCCGGCACGCCCGGCGACCTGCGCGACCAGCGCAAACGTGTTCTCCGCCGAGCGGTAGTCGGGGAAATGCAGCGGCAGGTCGGCGTCGACGACCCCGACGCAGGACACGGCAGGCAGGTCGAGACCGCGTGTCACGAGCTGGGTGCCGACCAGGATGTCGGCACGACGCTCGCTGAACGTCTCCCACACATTGAAGTAGGAGTCGGGGCCCCGCGCGACGTCGCTGTCGAGCCGGAGCACCCTCGCTTGCGGCCACAGGCGCTTGACCATGCCTTCGAGTCGCTGCGTGCCCATCCCCAGGTTTCGGATGTTGCGGCTGCCGCAGTGATCGCAGACCGAAGGCATCGCCCTCGAGTAGCCGCAGTAGTGGCAAATAAGGCCTCCAATTTCGGCGTGCTGCACGAGGGCGACCGAGCAGCCCAGGCACTGCACCGAGCGGCCGCAGTCGCGGCACATCACGTAGGTGGCCAGGCCGCGCCGGTTGAGGTAGAGGATGGTCTGCTCCTCGTTTTCCAGCGTCTGAGTCACCGCCTCGACCAGGCGCCGCGAGAGCGGCTGACGGTTGCCCGCCGCGCTCTCGTCGCGCATGTCGACGAGCTCGACCTCGGCGTCGCTGCCGCGCACGCGGCGATTCATGCTCGCGAGCGCAACCGCTCCTGTCGTGGCCTCGTGATAGGTCGCCACGGCCGGGGTCGCCGAGCCCATGACCAGCCGCGCGCCGGTCACCGACGCCAGCCGGCGCGCCACCCAACCCGCCTCGTAGCGCGGCGTGCGGTCCTGCTTGTAGGCGGTGGATCCCTCTTCGTCGAGGCAGATCAGGCCCAGGCGCGGGATGGGCGCGAAGACCGCGGAGCGGCTCCCAAGGACGACCTGCGCCTCGCCCCGCCGGGTGCGCCACCACTGCTGCGCGCGCTCGAGCTCGGTCAGCTGCGTGTGGAGGACGGCGACCGGCGCGTCGAGCCGCGCCCGCACCCTCTGCACGAGCTGCGGGGTCAGGGAGATCTCGGGCACGAGGAGCAGCACGCGGAGACCCTGGGCGAGCACCCTCTGCGCCGCGGCGAGGTAGACCTCGGTCTTGCCGCTCGCGATGACCCCGTGAAGGAGTGTCACGGGATTGGCATCGATCACCTCGAGCGCCGCATCCTGCTCCGACGTCAGCGTGATCGGCTCGGCCGCCGGGACCGGCCCGGTGGCCAGCTCCAGCAACCGCGTGTGCCGTCGCTGCCGGGTCGACACCTGCGAGCCGGTCGAGCCTGTGCCGCGCACCCGAGGCGGCAGCATCGCCCGGATGCACTCGACGACCGGCACCCAGTAGTGGTCGGCGACCAGCCTCGCAAGCTCGACCTGGTGCGGCAGGAGCAGGGGCTCGGCGCCGGCCGAGGCGATCGCTTTGGTCTCGACCCCGGGGTCCTCAGTGCCCAACGACACCACGAAGCCATAGGTGTTGCGACGCCCGAACGGCACGACGACGCGGTGACCAGGCACGATGTCGATGCCGTCAGGCACCGCGTAGGTGTAGGTCTCGCGGGCGATCCCGCGGGCGGCCTCGACGGCCACCTCGGCGTAAAGGGCCACCTCTAGCGCTTCAGCTTGGGCAACACCAAATCCAGGATCCGGTCCGCCATCTCGCGCTTGGTCGCCTTCTCGAGCTCGTGCCGCGCTCCGTCAGAGAAGAGCAGCACGCCCGCGTTGTACTCGCTGCCGAACCCGATGTCGCGACGCGAGATGTCGTTGGCGACGATCCCGTGCAGGCCCTTGCGCTTCAGCTTCTCGACTCCCTTCGCATCGAGGTCCGAGTCTTCCGCGGCGAAGCCGACGCGAAACACGCCCGCGAGCGCCTCGTCGCCGGCGAGCGAGGCCACGAGGTCGGGAATGGGCTCGAGCTGCAGGTTCAGGCTCGGAGTCTCCTCGCGCCTGATCTTGTGCCTGGCCGTCTTGGCCGGCCGGAAGTCGCCGACGGCTGCCGCCATCAGCAGCAGGTTGGCGCCCCGCAGCTGGGTGTGGAGCTCGGCGAGCATCTCCTCGGCGGTGTCGACGCGCTGGATCTCGACCCCGTGGTGCGCGGGGTGAGAGGCAGTGGTCACGAGGGTCACCCGCGCCCCCCGGTCGGCGGCCGCGGCCGCGAGCGCGAAGCCCATCTTGCCGCTCGAGTAGTTGCTGATGAAGCGCACCGGGTCGATCGGCTCGCGCGTGCCGCCCGCGGTCACCACGACCCTGCGCCCCGCGTAGTCGTAGCGCGACGCGGCCGCTTGCACCATCGCCGCGAAGATCGCCTCGGCGCCGGCCAACCGGCCGGTCCCGACGTGGCCGCTGGCGAGGTGCCCGGACCCAGGCTCGACCAGGGTCACGCCCCGGCGGCGAAGCGTGGCCAGGTTGTCCTGCACCGCGGGCTTCGACCACATCGCGTCGTTCATGGCCGGTGCGACCACGACCGGGCAGCGCGCCGCCAGCAGGGTGGCGGTGACGATGTCGTCGGAGCGGCCCGTCGCGATCCGGCCGATCACGTTGGCCGTTGCGGGCGCGACGAGGATGAGCTGCGCCCAGTCACCGAGAGAAACGTGCGGCTCCGGCGAGCCGTCAGCCGCCCACAGGCCAGTCAGCGCCGGGTTTCCCGTCACACCCTGGAACGTCGCGGCGCCGACAAAGCGGGTCGCCGACGGCGTCATCGCCACCCGCACCTGGCAGTCGGCCTGGGTCAGCGCCGACGCGAGGTCGACGACCTTGTAGGCCGCGATGCCGCCCGAGACCAGCAAGGCGATGCGCAGGCCGCGCAGCTCCTCGGGTACCGGGGTCGGGTCTAGAGGCATTCCTGGAGCCTAAGTTTGCCGCTCGCGCGCGCGGCGGATCACGTCCAGGATCTCGGCGGCGGCCCGCTCGACATCGTCGTTGGTGACGACGTGGTCGTACTGCGAAGCGTGGGTCATCTCGCGCTCGGCGATCTGGCGCCGGGAGGCGCGGTCCTGCGGCGAATCGCTGCCCCGCTCCTCCTGCCGCCGGACCAGCTCCTCCTCCGAGGGCGCGACGACGAAGATCAGGATCGCGTCGGGCATCAGGCGGCGCACCTGGTCCGCGCCCTGGACGTCGATCTTCAGCACTATGTCTCGGCCCGCGTCACGGGCTTGCTCGACGCGGTCGCGGAAGGTGCCGTAGAGGTTGCCGTTGTACGTCGCGTGCTCGAGGAAGGCGCCCTGCTCGACGAGCTTCTCGAACTGGTCGCGAGTCAGGAACGTGTAGTTCTCGTCCGGCATCTCGCCCGGCCTCGGCCGGCGCGTGGTGCCCGACACCGAGTACACGAGTTTCGAGTCCAGCTCCAGCAGGCGGCGAATGACCGTGTCCTTGCCCACGCCCGACGGCCCGGAGATGACGACGAGGAGCCCGCGCTTCAATCGGCCTTGTCCCAGAAGGACTGGAAGTCCGCGGGCGGCGGCGCCTCGAACTTCATCTCGACCCCCGTCCGCGGGTGGCGCAGCCGCAACCGCCAGGCGTGAAGCATCGGACGTGCGGCTTCGAGGTCGCGCCCGCCGTATTCGGTGTCGCCCGCCACGGGGTGCCCGAGTGTCGCGAGGTGGACCCGGATCTGGTGCGTGCGGCCCGTGTCGAGGTCACAGCGCAAAAGCGTATGGTTTCGCCTCCTCTCGACGACCTGGTAGCGCGTGCGGGCGTAGCGGCCACCCGCCACGACCGCCATTTTCTTCCGCTCCTTCGGGTGCCGCCCTATCGGCCCCTCGAGCTCGCCCCCCTCATCCCTGACGCTGCCGCGCACGACCGCCAGGTACGTCCGGCTCATGGTCCGGTCGCTCAGCTCGGCCGCGAGCGCGCGATGGCTGGCGTCGTTGCGTGCGACCACGATCAGCCCGGATGTCCCTTTGTCGAGGCGGTGGACGACGCCTGGCCGCGCCGCGCCGCCCACAGCCGACCAGGCGCCCCCACGACCAAGCAGGGCGTGGACCATGGTTCCCGTGTAGTGCCCTGGCGAGGGGTGGACGACCATCCCCGCCGGCTTGTTGATCACCGCGATGTCTTCGTCCTCGTAGACGATGTCCAGCGGTATCTGCTCCGCGCCAGGCTCCACGACGTACGCCTCGGGAATCTCATAGTCGACGACGTCTCCGGGACCGACGCGGTCCGCCGGATCCGCCGGCCGGCCGTTCAACAGAGCCAGGTGGCCCTTGATCAGTCGCGCGGCGGCGGAGCGACTGAGACCCGGCGCG
This sequence comes from Chloroflexota bacterium, assembly GCA_005879675.1. Classification (GTDB taxonomy): domain Bacteria; phylum Chloroflexota; class Dormibacteria; order Dormibacterales; family Dormibacteraceae; genus 40CM-4-65-16. Next base: position 1,539 of record VBJE01000228.1, on the reverse strand, counting down.
TGCTCGGCTAGGAATCGGTCGAGCCTGGGCGTGGCCGCGGCCGCGGTCAGGCGGTTGGTCTTCGTATTACGTAACCGGCGATCATCAGCACCACGCCGATCGAGACCGCCGAATCCGCGACGTTGAACACGGGCCAGAAGTGGAAGTTGATGAAGTCGGTCACCGTGCCGTTGACGAGCCGCTCGTAGCCGTTGCCGATGGTGCCGCCCATGATCAGCCCCAGCACGCCGTACATGAGCTCGTTGCCCGTGGTGCGAAAGACATAGACGGCGAGTCCGATCGCGACGGCCACCGACGCGACCAGGAAGAGGCCCGCGCCCGCGGGCGCGATCCCGAACGCGGCGCCCGAGTTGTGGACGTTCGTGATCCCGACGACGTGGTCGATGACCGAAACCTCGCTGCCATACGGCACCTGGGCCGCGACGATGCTCTTGGTCACGCGGTCGAGCACGAACACCGCGGCCGCGACCACGACGAACAGGATGCGGCCGGTCGTCAGCTTCGTTTGAGCCCGATCCAGATCTGCTCTCCTTCGATCATTCCCTGCTCGCCCTCGAAGCCGTCACCGCGGCCGGGCTCGAGCGTCCTGGACAGAGTCTCCGTCTTGATGTAGTCGGCGTGGCGCTCGATCGCGCGCACGAGCATGCCGTCGGCGTCGTAGCGCGTGTCGATGCGGTCCTCCACATTGAAATCGAATCGTTTGCGCAGGTCCTGGATCTTGCGCACGACCTCGCGCGCCAGGCCTTCGAGCTTGAGGGCCTCGGTGATCTGCGTGTCCAGCTGGACCTCGGGGGCGCCAAAGGTCACGCTCTTGACGTTCAGCTCGTCGCGGATGATGGCGACGATGTCCTCCGGCAGTGGATCTCCTGGCAGCGCGATCGAAGCGAGCGGCTGGCGGACCTTGAGCCGGGCGGCATCGCGCGCCGCCAGTCCCGCCTCCACCCCCTGGCGCGCCCGCGCCATGTCGGCTTCCACCTGAGCGTCCTCGAGGCCGACGGTCTCGGGGAAATCGGCCAGATGCACCGAGGTGCCATCCCCGAGGTTGCGAAAGATCGCGTCCGCCGTGAATGGCGCGAAGGGGGCCATCAGGGACGCGACGGTGCGCAGGGCTTCGTACAGGGTCTGATAGGCGGCGAGCTTGTCGCTGTCCGACTGCGA
>VBJE01000228.1:0-352 GCA_005879675.1 Chloroflexota bacterium | reverse complement strand
CGACGGCGTCGTACGCGTCCAGGCCGGTGTTCACGCTCGCGGCCAGGTTGTTGAGCTTCGACATCAGCCAGCGGTCGAGAACGTGCCGCTCCGCGAGCGGAACCTGGTCGCTGGCCGGATCGAACTTGTCCAGCCGGGCGTAAGTGACGAAGAACGAGAAGCAGTTCCAGAGCGGGATGAAGAACTGCTGCACCGTCTCCCGGAGAGCCGCATCGCTCGTGCGGTAGTTCTCGCCGACCTGGGTCGAGGTGTAGTAGTACCACCGGACGGCGTCGGAACCGAAGGTGCTGAACAGGTAGTTCGGGTCGAGTACGTTGCCGCGCGACTTCGACGCCTTCTTGCCTGTCGGGTC
>VBJE01000227.1:3597-12566 GCA_005879675.1 Chloroflexota bacterium | reverse complement strand
AGCGAAGCTTCCGGGTGGCCACTCGTGCCTGGTGCACGGCCTCGGGGTCGCGTCCTGTGCGCACCAGCGGGTCGTTGTGCAACAGGCTGGCGACCGATTCCGCCAGGGTGCCGCGGATGACGTCGCGCGCCGGCGCGCCGGCGTTGATCGTCTCGGGCGCGACCTCCGCCGGCTCGACCGCCCGCGGGCCCAGGGCGCGGATGTGCTTCGGCGTGAGATCGGGAGCGCCCGCCCCCGCGCCGCGCAGCCGCGCGACCAGCGGCGCGATTATCGCTTCACCATTGGTTTCGCCGGCGACCTCGACCTCGATCTCCCGGAACCGGGCGGCCACGCGCCGTCCGTCGCGCACCGAGACCTCGTCGTCGACGACCTCGGCCACGCGCGCACCGGACGCGTCGACCAGGCGCACCCGGCGGCGCACGGTCGACAGCCGCGCCACGGGAACCAGCTCCGAGCGGCGCACGTACGCGCGCACCACGTCGAGCGCCGCCTGTGGCGGCTTCTTGCCGCTGCCTTCGAAGGTCAGCTCGTCGCGCTCGAGGATCGCCCCGCTCTTCGAAGGCGCCAGTTTCAGCGTCCATCCCTCCCCGGCGCGGCGGCGCATGGAGACGCCCCAGCGCGCGAGCCGCAAGTCCGGCGTGTCGTAGTAGACGGTCTCGAGGCGGAGGGTCTCCGCGGGCGCGACGGCGATGCCATCGGCGACTCCGGCGAGGTCCGGGAGGTGGAACCCGGGGCCCGCCCCGAGCTTCACCTCACGTTCAAGCATTCGTGACGCCGTGCACCCCGTTGCCGTGCGCGCTCTCGATCGCAAGCTCCTTGAAGCGTGTGTGCGAACTCAGGCCCAGGACCGTGGGCACCCGCCGCCACGACCCGTCAGGACCGAGCTCCCACGCGAGCACATCGTCGGCAAGAGAAATGTCGAGGATCTGCTGCAGGCGGTGCCGCAGCCTCGAGTCGGTGACCGGGACGACGGCCTCGACCCGCCGGTCGAGGTTTCGCGGCATCAGGTCGGACGAGCCGAGGTAGTACTCGGGCCGGCCTCCGTTGCCGAAGCTGAAGATGCGCGAGTGCTCGAGGAACTGGCCGACGATCGAGCGGACTCGGATCCTCTCCGACAGCCCTGGCACGCCGGGGCGCAGCGAGCACATGCTGCGGACCAGGAGGTCGACCTGCGCGCCGGACTGGGAGGCGGCGTAGAGCGCGTCGATGATCTCCTGGTCGATCAGGTTGTTGACCTTGATGATGACCCGGCCGCCGACCACCGCTTCGCGCTCGATGAGCTGCGTGATCCCGGCGCGAAGGTTTGTGGGCGCGACCAGCAGCTTGCGATAGCGGCTCTGCCGGCTGTACCCGGTCAGGAGGTTGAAGAGCTCGGTCACGTCCGCACCCAGGTCGGAGTCGGCCGACAGGAGGCTCACGTCCTCGTAGCCGCGCGCGGTGTTCGGGTTGTAGTTGCCGGTGCCGACGTGGAGGTAGTGCTGGATGTGCGCCCCCTCGCGCCGCACGACGAGCGTGACCTTCGCATGCGTCTTGAGGCCGAGAAGCCCGTAGACGACGTGCACGTTCGCCTCCTCGAGCGCTCGCGCCCAGCCGATGTTGGCCTGCTCATCGCCGCGCGCCTTGATCTCCACCAGCGCGACCACCTGCTTGCCTCGCTCGGCGGCGCGGATGAGGGCGCGCACGATCGGGCTTGCCGGACCTGAGGTGCGATAGAGCGTCTGCTTGATCGCGAGCACGTCTGGGTCGCTCGCGGCCTGGTCGATGAGCGCCTCGACCGATGTCGCGAACGAGTCATAGGGATGGTGGGCGAGGACATCGCCTCCGCGCATCACGGCGAAGAGGTCGGGCGCCTCGGCGCCGATGCCGCGCAGTCGAGGCTGCGTCGTCGGCGTCCACGTCTCTTCCTTCAGGTCGGGACGGTCCAGCTGCGTCAGCACGGCGAGGCTGCCCATGTCGAGAAGGCCGTCGAGCTGGTAGACGTCGGTCGGCTGGAGCTCCAGCTCGCGCACGAGGAGGTCGAGGACCTCCGCCGACATCCCCGGGTCCACCTCGAGGCGGACGACACGGGCGTGGCGACGGCGGCGCCGCAGCTCGGTCTGGATGGCCGCGAGGAGGTCTTCCGCATCGCTGTCGACGTCGTCGAGGTCGCCGTCACGGGTGACCCGGAACGGATGGTGCGCGACGATCTCCATGCCGGGGAAGAGCGCGGGCAGGTGCAGCGCGATCACGTCCTCGAGCGGGACGTACCGTTCGCCATCCACAAGGGGGATGAACCGCGGCAGCACCGGCGGCACCTTCACGCGAGCGAAGCGCGGCTGGCGGGGACGCTGCGGGTCGCGCACGCGCACCGCGAGGTTCAGCGACAGGTGGGAGATGTAGGGGAAAGGGTGGCCCGGGTCGACGGCGAGCGGCGTCAGCACCGGGAACATCTGCTCCCGAAAGACGGTGTGCAGCTGCGCCAGCTCCCGCTTGCTCACGTCCTCCGCCCGCACCACGCTGATGCCCGACTGCGCGAGCGCGGGAACGATCTCCCGCTTGAACAGGGCGACCTGGCGGTCGACGAGGCTCTCCACCCGTGCCCGGATCGCCTTCAACTGCTCCAGCGGCGACATGCCGTCGGGGGACGAGACGGCAACGGCGGCGAGGACCTGCTCCTTCAGGCCGGCGACGCGAACCTGGAAGAAGTCGTCGAGGTTCTGGCTGAAGATCGCCAGGAAGCGCACCCGCTCGAGCGGCGGCAGCCTCGAGTCCTCGGCCATCGCCAGGACGCGCTCATCGAAGTCGAGCCGGGACAGCTCCCGGTTGATGTAGCGCGAGGCGGGGGGAGCGGAGACGGGCAGACGCTCAGGCTCGGGGTGGGCTCCGACAGCCACGACCGAACTTTACCTCGTGGTCGGAGACCCTTGGTTAGCGGCCGGTTAAGGCGCGCCCGCGGGTCCGACTGCCGTGGCCTGGCTACCTAGAGTAGCCAGGCGGCCGTGTTTGCCGGGAGGGCCAGGGCCCCGTGCCGATCAGGCTCCTAGCGCGGCGACGACGTTGGAGAAGACGTTGTTGATCTGGTTGCCCATGGTCAAAAGAATCACGATGACGACGATCGAGACCAGGACGAGGATCAACGCGTACTCCACCATGCCCTGGCCGCCTTGCGAACGGTTCGACCAGCTTCTCATTTGCTCTTGTTTTCCTCCTTTTATGCGTTAGACAGCGCTGTGGAAACGTAGCGGTACAACGCTGGGATTCACCTTTCATTAAGCATTTCCAGGCCTATAAGTTGTGATGTTTTTGATAAGTCGGCCTAATATCTCGCCGTGCGCCGTCCGTCGTTCTCCCTGGAGCAGATCCGGTCGTTCGCCGAGGTCGCCGAGACCGAGCACATCTCCCGCGCCGCGGCCAGCCTGTACCTGACCCAGGCCGCTGTCACCCAGCAGGTCCGCCACTTCGAGCGGGCCGTCGGCCTGCAGCTGCTGGAGCGGGACGGCCGCCGGATTCGTCTGACCGACGCGGGCCGCTCCCTGGCCGAAGCTTGCCGAGGAGCCCTCCGCGCCATCCAGGTCATGGACGACACGGCGAAGGCGATCAGGGAGCTGGAGGCCGGCTCGCTGCACGTCGGCGCGAGCCCCACCTGCGCGACCTACTACCTCCCTTCCCACCTCGCCGAGTTCACCCGCCGCCACCCCGCGGTGAAGCTGGACGTCGCGGTGGCGCCGACGATGGAGCTCAACCGGCGCGTGCTCGCCGGCTCGCTCGACTGCGCGTTGATCGAGGGCGAGGCCTCCCCCGGCCTCACCAGCGTCGAGCTGTCACCCGACGAGCTCATCCTGGTGGCCCACCCCGACCATCCCCTTTCCCAGCTCAAGCGGGTGACGCCGACGCAGCTTGCCAAGTACCGCTACATGCGACGAGGACCCGAGTTTTCGGCCGAGCGCCACGTCCGGAAGATGATCGGCGAGATGTACGACCGCTTCGAGGTCCTGAACCTCGGCCACCACGAGTACGTGCGCGCGGCGACGATCGCGGGCCTCGGCTTCGCCGCCCTGCCCAGGCGCGCGGTCGTGGCCGACCTGCGCAGCGGGCTGCTGAAGAGCCTGCCCGTCCCACCGATGGTCCGCTCGATCTCCGCGGTCCGCCGGCCGTCTCACGGCGGACCGGCACAGGAGGCCTTCTGGACCCAGCTCACGGGCGCCCAGCACGCGGCTTCCGGGAAAATCTCGTCCGATGGATGGAGCCAGGCCAGAGCCTGAATCGGTGATTGAGACACACGGCCTGCGCCGCGTGTTCAAGTCCCGGCAGCGGCAGGTGGAGGCGGTCGCGGGCGTGGACCTCGACGTCCGGCGGGGCGAGATCTTCGGCTTTCTCGGCCCCAACGGAGCGGGCAAGACCACCACGCTGCGCATGCTGGCCACGCTGCTGCCGCCCAGCGGCGGCACCGCGCGCGTGGCGGGGTGCGAGCTTGCGACCCAACCCGGCAAGATCCGCGAGCGGATCGGCTACGTCGGCCAGGCCGGTGGCGCCGACCGCGAGATCACCGGCCGGACGGAGCTCGTGTTCCAGGGCCGCCTGTACGGGTTGACGACGGCCGCCGCCCAGAAGCGCGCCGAGGAGCTGATCACCATGCTCGAGCTCGAAGGGGCGGCCGACCGCAAAGTCGGGACGTACTCAGGTGGCCAGAAGCGCCGGCTGGACATCGGCCTCGGCCTCGTCCACGACCCCCAGCTGCTGTTCCTCGACGAGCCGACGACCGGGCTCGATCCCCAGAGCCGGGCGCGCGTGTGGGACGAGGTGCGGCGGATGCACGAGCGGGGCACGACGGTCTTTCTGACCACGCACTACCTCGATGAGGCGGACGCGCTGTGCGACCGCGTGGCGATCATCGACTACGGCAAGATCGTCGCCGAAGGCACGCCCGAGGAGCTCAAGCGCGCAATCGCCGGCGACGTGGTCACCTTCACCATCGCTGGTGAGCAGCAGCGCGCGCTCGACCTCGTCAAGGACCAGGACTTCGTCCGCGAGGCGCGGCTCGAGAACGGCTCCGTCCATCTATATGTGGACCGCGGCGAGATCGCGATGCCGGCCATCCTGCGCCTGCTCGACGGGGCGCGCCTGCAGCTGACCGCCGTCGAGCTGCACCGGCCGAGCCTGGACGACGTGTTCCTGCGTCAGACCGGGCGGTCGCTGCGGGAGACGGCCGCATGAAGCTGCTCCGTGACACCTGGCTCGTCTTCGGCCGCTACTTCGGGATCTTCATCCACAACCCGGTGTGGGTGGGGCTCGGCGTCCTCCAGCCGCTGCTCTACCTCGTCCTCTTCGCTCCGCTGTTGAAGCCGATCGCCGAGATGCGCGGCTTCCCGCCGGGCGGCGCCTACAACGTCTTCGTGCCCGGGCTGCTCGTGCAGCTCGGCATGTTCGGGGCCGCCGGCGTTGGTTTCAGCCTGATCTCGGAGCTGCGCATGGGGGTGATCGAGCGATTGCGCGTCACGCCCGTGAGCCGGGTGGCGCTGCTGTTCGGACGCGCCCTGCGGGACATGTTCTCGATCGTCCTGCAGTCGCTGATCCTCATCCTGATCGCGCTGCCCTTCGGGTTGAGCATCCACCCGGTCGGGATCGTCGTGGTGCTGGCGCTCATCGGCCTCATCGGCCTGCTCACCGCGTCCATCGGCTACGCCGTGGCGCTGGCGGTGAAGAGCGAGGACAGCTACGCGCCGATCGTGTTCACGTCCGCGCTGCCGATCCTTCTGCTGTCCGGGGTGCTGCTGCCGATGAGCATCGCGCCGCAGTGGCTGCAGAACATCGCCGCCATCAACCCGCTGCTCTACGCCGTCGACGCCGCGCGCCACATCTTCAACGACAACCTCGGCGACCCGAGCGTCTTGAAGGGCGTGGTCATCCTCATCGTGCTGAGCGTGGTGGCGGTGATCGTCGGCGCGCGACAGTTCGGCCGTGCGGTCGCCTAAGCGAAACCCTCCAGGCTGTCCTTCTCCGCAGCCCACATCTCGTCGAAGAGGCGATCGATCTCCGCCGGCGAGCAGACGGCTGCGGTCAGCGGGTCGAGCATGAGCGCGTACTTCGCGCTGGATCGCCTCCGCTCGACTAAAGCTTCGACCACCAGCTCATGCACCGCCATGTGGGCGCGGTTGAGCGCGGCGAGCTGTTCCGGCAGCGGACCGAAGTGGCGTGGCTTGATCCCGCTTCGGTCGACGATGCACTCGACCTCGACGCAGCCGTCGGGGAGGTTGTCGATGGCGCCGCCGTTGCGCACGTTGCCGTGGATGCTGGCGGGACGGTCGCACTCAAGGGCCTCGATGATGTCCGCTCCATACTCCAGGCTGCGTTCGAGAGGCACGCGCTTCTCACCGCGCAGCATCATCTCGATCGACTCGTCGTTCTCGCGGCGCCACCGGGGCCAGTTGTTGGCGTAAAACCCGCTCTCGCCCAGGTAGCCCGCGCGGGCGTACTGCTTGACCAGGTCTGGCCGCTTTCGGAAGTAGGGCACGTACTCGGAGAAGTGGCCGCTGGACTCGGTGACGAACGCGCCCAGGTGCAGCATGACCTCGAAGCGCACCGGGTCCTGCTCGTAGATCTCCGGGTCACGCGCCCGCTCACGCAGCCGGGGGTAGAGGTCTTCGCCATCGCGCTCGAGCGTCGTGAACCAGGCGTTGTGGTTGACGCCTGCGCATTGCCACTTCATCTCTGCGTAGGGGACATCGAGGTACCCGGCGATCTGACGAGAGGTGCCCTGCACGCTGTGGCACAGCCCGACCACCTGAAGATCGATCGTGCGCAGCGCGGCCAGCGTGAGGATCGACATCGGGTTCGTGTAGTTCAGGATCACCGCCTTCGGCGCCACTCGCTGCACGTCGGCGACGATCTCGAGCCACGCAGGGCCGGTCCGCAACGCCTTGAAGATGCCGCCGGGCCCGATGGTGTCGCCGATGCACTGGTCGACGCCGTAGCGCATCGGGATGTCGTAGTCGAACCGGACGTTCTTCAGCCCGGCAACCTCGATCGAGTTGATGACGTAGTCGGTGCCGCTGAGGACGTCCATCCTGTCGGTCGACGCTTCCACCTTCCAGCGCTTGCCCTTCAGCTCCACCAGGCGTTCGGCGATCCGCCTGGCGAGGTCGAGTCGCGGCCCGTCGATGTCGACAAGCGCAAAGACGCCCTGGTCGAGCCCCTCGATGGCGAGTATGTCGGTGATGAGCTGGCGCGCAAACACGGCGCTGCCGGCCCCGATGAAGGTCACCTTGGGCATGCCGAATAGTTGAACACGGGCGGTGGCCGGCGTATAGGTGCCCGCACCGGCCTTGTACGAGGCACCGACTGCCTGTATCTTTCGCCCCAGACCCGGACCTGACCGCACGGGCGTGGAGGAGGAAGACCGATGGGAGAGAAGATCGTCATTCCAGGTACGAGCGTCGAGCTGCCGCTCGATCTTGACCTGAGCCGCCGCGACATTCTCAAGATCGCCGGCTATGGAAGCATCGCGGCGTTCCTCGCCGCGTGCGCCGGCAACACCACGACGACGACGTCGGGGTCGGTCACCGCGAAGGGCGGCAGCACGTCAATCGGAAGCTACCTCTCCGACACCGTGCCCAAGAAAGGTCTGCAGGACGTGGTCGACGCCTTCACCAAAGCCAACGGCGGAACCAAGGTGAAGATCAACACGGTCGACCACGGCACTTTCCAGAACCAGATCAACTCCTACTTGCAGGGGACGCCGGAGGACGTGTTCACCTGGTTCTCCGGGCACCGCATGCGGTTTTTCGCCGACAAGGGACTGGCGGCGCCGATCGACGATGCGTGGAACGAGGTCAAGGGCAACTTCACCGAAGGCTTCGCGGCGTCGGTCAAAGGCAACGATGGCCACGTCTACGCGATCCCGACCTCCTACTACCCGTGGGCCATCTTCTACCGCAAGGATGTTTTCCAGCAGCACAGCTACACCGTTCCGACCAACTGGGACGACCTGAAGAAGCTCGCCGACCAGATGAAGAAGGACGGGCTCACCCCGATCGCCTTCGCGGACAAGGACGGCTGGCCGGCGATGGGCACGTTCGACATCCTGAACCTGCGCATGAACGGCTACGACTTCCACACCGAGCTCTGCGTGGGCAAGCAGAAGTGGACGGACACCAGGGTCGCGAACGTGTTCAAGAAATGGAGCGAGCTGACGCCCTACTACTCGCCCGCGTTCGCCGGCCTGACCTGGCAGGAGGCAGCGCAGCAGCTGCTGCGCAAGAAGGCGGGTATGTACCTGCTCGGCCTGTTCGTCTCCGAGCAGTTCGTCGCGAGCGGCAACCCTGACGATCTCGCCCAGCTGGACTTCTTCCCGTTCCCGGACCTCGGCACGAACTACGACGCCGAGAAGGCCCTCGACGCGCCGATCGACGTGTACATGATGTCGAAGCACTCGCCGACGCTCAACGCCGACAGCGGCCAGGCCAAAGCATTCCTCGAGTTCGTGTCCAAGGGTTCGTCTCAGATCACGTTCTGGAAGGCGTCGCCCGGCGCGATCCCGACCGCGAACGACGCCGACCAGAGCCAGTACCCGGCGCTGACCAAGAAGGCGGCTCAGATCGTGAGCAACGCGAAGAGGATCACGCAGTTCTTCGACCGCGACTCGCGACCCGACTTCTCCGGCCCCAACTCGATGCAGGGGTTCCTGCTGAAGTACCTCTCGAACCCCAAGCAGGACACCTCGAGCCTGCAGGGGCAGATGCAGAGCTTCTGGGACTCGCTACCGCCTGAGTAGGGGCACGGATACGATCTGATCCGTGGCCCGCACGACGAGCGTCACCCCCGCCCGGGAGGATTCGCCCGAGGCGGGGGAGCTCGTGGCGACCCGGCAGGGTAGATTCCACGTCCTGACGCGCTACGACCAGCGCGTCCTGATGCTCATGGTCGGCATCCCTCTCTTGCTCGACGTCGTCTTTATCTGGTGGCCGACCTTGTCGTCGATCCTGCTGTCCTTC
>VBJE01000227.1:384-3589 GCA_005879675.1 Chloroflexota bacterium | reverse complement strand
GGCTTGAAGAACTATCAGTTCCTCTTCTCCGGGTACACGCTTTTCTGGCCGGCGTTCCTGCACAACGTCATTTGGCTGGCGTGGCTGGCGCTGATCGCCACGCCGCTGGGGATACTTTTCGCGGTCCTGCTCGACCGCGAGATGCGGGGCGTCGGCTTCTACCAGAGCGTGTTCTTTCTTCCGGTGGTGCTCTCGCTCGTCATCGTCGGGTTCATCTGGGAGCTTCAGTTCAGCCCCACCGAAGGCTTCATCAACAACGCGCTCGGGCTTGTGAAGTCCGGCAACATCATCGACTGGCTCGGCAACCCGCGGATCAACCTGTACTCGGTCCTTATCGCCGTCACGTGGCGTCACGTGGGCTACATCATGGTCATCTACCTGGCGGGGCTGAAGAGCGTCGATCCGACGCTGCGCGAAGCCGCAAAGGTCGACGGCGCGAACGAGATCCAGACGTTTTTCCGCATCGTCTTCCCGGTCATGGCGCCGATCAACGTCGTCGTCGTGGTCATCACCGCCATCGAAGCGCTGCGCGCTTTTGACATCGCCTTCATCATCAACCAGGGCAAGAACGGCCTCGAGCTGCTCTCGATCCTGATCACCAACAACAGCATCAGCGAGGCCAGCCTGGTCGGCTTCGGCTCGGCGATCGCGGTCATCCTGCTCTTGATCTCGCTCGGCCCCATCGTCATCTTCCTGTCGCGCGTCATGAGGACGAGCTCGTGAGCATGATCGCCGCGTCTGCCAGCGTCTTACGCCCCAGGTTCCGTATCAGCCGGGTCTTTCTGCACGGATTCCTGATCTCGATGGTCCTGGTGTGGCTGTTCCCTCTCTTCTGGGCCGTGTACTCGTCGCTGCGTCCGATCAGCGACACGATCCAGAACGGCTACCTGTCCTGGCCCTCGGGGGGTCTGAGCTTCGTCAACTACCAGAACTTCTGGACCCAGGCCGACCTTCCCTACTACTACCTCAACACGCTCGTGATCGCGGTGCCGGCCGTCGTGCTGACTCTTCTCCTGGCGTCGATGGTCGCCTTCGCATGCACTCAGTTCAGCTGGCGCTTCAACCTGACGACGCTGATGGTCTTCACCGCGGGCAACCTGCTGCCCCCGCAGGTGATCATCGTGCCCCTGTTCCGCATCTACCTGAACACGCCGCTGCCGATGCTCGGGTCGATCGACATCGGCAGGTTCTCGTTTCCACTCCTGACCGACAACACTCTCCTGTACGACCAGTACCTCGGCGTCATGCTCATACACGTCGTCTTCCAGACGGGGTTTGCGACCTTCGTCCTCAGCAACTACATGAAGACGATCTCGAAGGAGATCACCGAGTCCGCGATCGTCGATGGCGCGCACGTCCTTCGCATCTGGTGGAACATCGTGCTTCCGCTGTGCCGGCCCGCCCTCGCCGCCATGGCGACGCTTCTGTTCACCTTCATCTACAACGATTTCTTCTGGGCGCTGCTGCTCATGAAGACTGGTGACCGCCGGCCGATCACGAGCGCTCTCAACAACCTGCAGGGCGAGTTTTTCGTCAACAACAACATGATCGCGGCCGGCGCGATGCTGGTCGCCATCCCGCCGATCCTCGTCTACATATTTCTGCAGAAGCAGTTCATCGCCGGGCTGACGCTCGGCTCGACCAAGGGCTAAGCCACGCCTCACCTCTACTACGGCGGCGACTACAACCCCGAGCAGTGGCCGGAGGACGTCTGGCCGGAGGACGTTCGCCTGATGCGAGAGGCGGGCGTCAACCTGGTGTCGGTCGGCATCTTCTCGTGGGCGCGGTTGGAGCCGGCCGAGGGCAAGTTCGACTTCGAGTGGTTGGACCGCATCCTCGACCTGCTGCATGGGGGTGGCATCCAGGTCGACCTCGCGACCGCGACGGCCTCGCCTCCGCCCTGGCTCTCGCATCGCCACCCAGAGATGCTTCCCGTGACGGCCGAAGGCACCAAGCTGTGGCACGGAGCCCGCCAGCATTACTGCCCGAGCAGCCCTGTGTACCGCGGCGCCGCCGGTCGCCTGGTCGAGGCGCTGGCCGCGCGCTACGGCAAGCACGAGGCGCTTGCGATGTGGCACGTAGGCAACGAGTACGGGTGCCACGTGCCGGCGTGCTACTGCGACGTATCGGCGGACGCGTTTCGCGGCTGGCTGCGCGATCGCCACGGGTCCCTCGATCGCCTCAACGACGCGTGGGGAACGAGCTTCTGGTCCCAGCGATACTCGGCCTGGGAGGAGATCCTGCCGCCGCGAAGGACGCCGACGTGGCCGAACCCGAGCCAGCAGCTCGATTTCATGCGCTTCTCGTCCGATGCCCTGCTCGAGTGCTACGAGCTGGAGCGTGCGGTCCTGACGAAAGCCACGCCGGAGATCCCCGTGACCACCAACTTCATGGGCTTCTTCAAGCCGCTCGACTACTGGAAGTGGGCGCGGCGCGAAGACATCGTGAGCAATGACTCCTACCCGGATCCTTCTGACGATCGCTCCGGGATGCGAGCGGCCATGGCGGGCGACCTCATGCGCTCCCTCGGCCACGGCAAGCCTTGGATCCTCATGGAACAGACCACCAGCCGGGTCAACTGGCGCGAGATCAACGTCGCCAAAGCGCCGGGCCAGATGCGCCTGTGGAGCTGCCAGGCCGTGGCGCGCGGGGCCGATGGGGTGATGTTCTTCCAGTGGCGGCAGTCACGCGCAGGCGCCGAGAAGCATCACAGCGCGATGGTTCCGCACGGTCCGGTCGAGAGCTCACCGTTGTGGCAGGAAGTCGTGAAGCTCGGCCGCGACCTCAGCCGTCTTGATGCCGTCGGCGGTTCGCGAAGCCAGGCCGCCGTCGCCGTGCTCTTCGACTGGGAATCCTGGTGGGCGCTGGAGCTCCCGTCGAAACCAACGGCGAGGGTTCGCCAGATGGAGCAGCTCGAGGCCTACTACGAGCCCCTCTGGGAGAAGAACGTTCTCGTCGACTTCGCGCATCCAGAGGACGACCTGTCCACATACCGGCTCGTCCTCGTCCCCAACCTCTACCTCGTCGCCGATGCGGCGGCGGCGAACCTGGAGCATTTCGTCGCTAGCGGCGGAACGCTGGCGATGTCGTTCTTCTCCGGAATCGTCGATCCGTCGGAGCACATCCGGCTCGGCGGTTATCCGCAGCCGTTCCGGAAGATGCTGGGGCTCGACGTGGTCGACTTCCACCCGTTGGCGGGGGGCGA
>VBJE01000227.1:0-349 GCA_005879675.1 Chloroflexota bacterium | reverse complement strand
CGTTGGCCACCTTCGCCGAGACGGTGCTCGGGGGTCGCCCTGCGCTCACCCGCCACAGCGCCGGCTCGGGCACCGCGTTCTACCTCGGCACCAAACCTGACCCGAAGTCGATGGCGCGCATCCTCGACATGGCGTTCTCCGCGGCGGGTGTGACGCCCACCGCCGACGCGCCTAAGGGAGTAGAGGTCGTGCGTCGCTCAGCCCGCGGCAAGTCATTCGTCTTCTTCCTCAACCACCGCGACGTGGGGGTTGACGTGCCGATCTCCGAGGCCGGGACAAACCTCATCGACGGCACACCGGTTCACTCGGGGCTCATGCGCCTGGGGCCGCGCGATGTGGCGGTGATCCG
>VBJE01000361.1 GCA_005879675.1 Chloroflexota bacterium | reverse complement strand
TCGATGGGCCTCACCGACAACCCCGCCCTCCCAGGCGGCGTTAATTAAGCGCTTATGACGGCAATTTGTGAAGGTCCAATTTTTTCCAACCCGGCGGCGCCGCGGCCGCGATCAAGCAGGTGTTCCGTCATGCGCGACGCGACCTCGGGTCGGCGCAGCTAAAACATTCCCAAGATCTGTCCAAGCCTCATCGCAGACCTAGCTGCCCGGAGCTCGTACGTGTTTATGGCGACGCCACCGTCCAGGTAGCTAGGCTGGTCGTCGTGGATCGCTCCTTCGTGGCGGCGAACGCACGCGAGCTCGCGCGGATGCGGGCGGTGGTGTCGCGTTTGAGCGACCGGCAGCTCGGCGCCATGGTCAACGAGTACTGGAGCGTGGCCGGCGTGCTCGGCCACATCGCGTTCTGGGACGGCCGTGCGCTCTACCTCGCCGGCAAGCTGGAGCGCGGCGAGCCGTTCACGGCGTCCGACAACGAGCCCGAGGACGTGGACTGGATCAACGACTCCTCGCGTCCTCTGCTCCATGCGATTCCGCCACGCGCTCTGGCCGAGCTGGCGGTGAGCATCGCGGAGGAGACCGACGAGATCGTGGCGTCGCTGCCGGATGAGATGCTCGCGGGCCTGGATGAGACCAGCCCGCTCAACCCGGTGCGGGCCAACCACCGGGGCGAGCACCTGAACGAGATCGAGGCGGCTATTCGACCATGAGGAGGTGATCGCGACATGAGGTTGACGACCACGACCAACGTCTCGGTGGACGGCGTGATGCAGGGGTTGGGCGGACCTGACGAGGATCGCAGCGGCGGCTTCGAGCGCGGCGGATGGGCCATCCCACTTCTCGACACCGAAACCGGGGACTATCTCAACGAGGTCTACGGCGGCGCGGCCGCGTTCCTCTTTGGCCGGCGGACGTACGAGATCTTCGCCGGCTCCTGGGGAGCGATGGCCGATCCGAGCACGAGCCCGATCGCGGCCGCGCTGAACAGCCGGCCCAAATACGTGGCATCGACCACCCTCGCCGATCCGAAGTGGGCGGGCACGACTGTCCTGCACGGCGACGTCGCCACGGCCATCGGTGATCTGAAGGCGCGTCAAGACGGCACACTGCTGGTGCCGGGCAGCGGTGCCCTCGTCCGATGGCTGCTCGCCAACGACCTGGTCGACCAGCTTGACCTGCTCACCTATCCCGTCGTCATCGGCCAGGGCACACGATTGTTCCCCGATTCCGGTCCGGACGTCGCGCTCGACCTGGTGAGCTCACGGACCACTTCCCGGGGCATCACCATCCAGACATATCGGCCTCATGGGCGTCCGGAGTACGTAAAGTCCACGGTCGACCCCGAACACGTCATGCGCGACGCGACCTCGGGCCGGCGCAGCTAAATCACGCCCGAACATGGACCGACCACAAACGCTGCATTCGCGGCGGTTGCTTTATCTATGAAGATGGGTCGGGCGGCTCGACTTTGACGCCATGCCAGAAGGCAACCCGGGCCTTGATGTTGGCTGCGGCCGGACTGGGATCGGGGTAGTACCACGCCGCGTCGCGGTTGATGTGGTCACCCACCACGACGTCGTAATAGCTCGCGACCCCCTT
>VBJE01000226.1 GCA_005879675.1 Chloroflexota bacterium | reverse complement strand
GAGGAAAGGACACAAGCGCGATCAGCACAAACAGGTAGGCCGCCCACATCGTGCCGACGGCCTTGGTGATGTGGACCGCGAGCCAGTTGTTGACCCGTCCGACCCTGCCGCTGCCGTGAACCAGCGGCGCGACGGACCGGGACGTGATCAGCCGAGGCTTGTGTTCGGCCGGCGCCGCGCGGGCGGCCTCATACGCGGCACGGTGCTCCTCGCTGCTGATCCGGCGCTCGCGATGATGCTCGGGGGGCATGGGCTCGTCCATCTCGGGGCAATAAACCTAAGACAATTGGACCCATGCCGAACGCGGTGTTCGAGGCGGTGCGCACCGTGCTGGCGATACGCGAGTTCGATCCGCGCCCGCTCCCCGAGGACGTCGTGCGCCGGATCCTCGAGGCGGGCCGGCTCACCGCCAGCGCGCGCAACGTCCAGCCGTGGCACTTCGTCCTCGTGCGCGACCGCCAGGGATTGCGCAAGCTCGGCTCCCTCGTGCGCACCGGCCCGTACACCGCCGGCGCCGCGGCGGCCGTGATCGTCGGTTATGAAAAGGCGACCGGCCAGTACGCCGTCTCGGACGCGAGCCGCGCCATCCAGTCGATGCTGCTGGTCGCATGGGGCGACGGAGTGGGTTCCAACTGGACGGGCTTCACCGGGCTCGAGAACGTCCGCCTGGAGTTCGGCCTGCCTGACACCTATGACGTGCTGGCCGTCGTGCCCTTCGGCTATCCGAAGCGGAACGTCATCGGCAAGAAGAAGCGCAAGCCGTTCGACGAGGTCGTGTCATCGGAGCGCTTCGGTTCGCCCCTCGGCTGACGGCCCCACGCGCCGCCAACGGAAGGGGGCGTCCAGGACCGCGAACAGGGCGACGCCGATCAGCGCCGCCGCGCCGATGTACCAGGGCCAGGGGCCGAGCGCGTCGAGGAGGGTCGGGCTCGGCGGCTTGGCGCGGAGGTACATGTAGTCGGCGCCGGCGGCGAAGTCGACCGCGCCTATCAGCGCGGCGTACGCGACGGTCAGGCCGGCGACCGTGGCGACCGCCCATGGGCGCGGATGAATCCGGAGCCCGACCACCAGCAGGAGGGCAGCCGCCACCACGCCTCCGTGCGCGATGTAGTACTGGAAGTACGGGTAGCTCGGGAAATGCTGCGGCAGGTCAGGCGTGAGAAGCGCCTGGATGGTTCCCGCCAGGCCCCAGAAGTACGTGATCTCGACCAGCAGCGGGTGCCGCGTCCACAACGCGGCCGCGGCGATGAAGATCGCCGTGTCGCACAGCTGGAGGGGGAGCGATTGCGCGAGCACGGTGCCCGGTACGCCGCCGGCGAGCAGGTAGACCCACCAGCTGACCTCGTCCACGACGAGCACCACCGCCAGCACCTTCATCCATGCATCGGGGTTCGGCCGTCGCGCGGCGGCGATGAGCCCGGACGTCGCGACGGCGATGATGATCAGGGCGCCGACGTGCTCCGGGGCAAGGAGGTCGCTCACGCGCAGCGCGCGCCGGGCTCGTCGCACTCGGGCGTGACGCCGAAGCGGTGGAAGCGCGAGCGCCGGGCGGCGAACCAGCGGTAGAAGGCCTCCTCCGCCGCGGCCACCGGTCGAGCGCGGTAAAGGGCGGCCATCGCGCGCCAGCCGCCGCCGAGCTCAGCGAGGACGCGGTTGATCGCCGCCGCGCCTTCGAGCCGGCGCCCTGCGGGCTCCACGGTCCAGGCGGCGCGGTCGGCCTCCTGCCTCGTGACGCCGTAGAGCTCTAGCGCCCCCGGTGCCTGGTTGGCGACGGCCAGCACACGGCCGGCCCGGTCGCGCCGGCGAACCCAGCGCGCCATCCGCGTTCAAACCCCTCAAGTCCCGTCAAAAAGCAGGATGAGGGGAGGTCCGCTCAACGCAGCGCCCAGCCGGCAAGTCCGACCAGTGCGTAGACGATCGCGTTGAGGTCG
Source organism: Chloroflexota bacterium (assembly GCA_005879675.1). Taxonomy (GTDB): domain Bacteria; phylum Chloroflexota; class Dormibacteria; order Dormibacterales; family Dormibacteraceae; genus 40CM-4-65-16. The sequence goes on along the minus strand of VBJE01000226.1, from coordinate 6,589 downwards.
CCATGAACGATGGCCATCGCGCGGAGGTCGAGGGACGGCACGGGCAGCACTCGGGCGGCCGCGTAGTCCAGTCCCAGCAGCATGGGCACCACCACCGCGGCCGCCGACGCGATCAGAAGCCACCTCGCGACCGGCGATGAAACGCGCGGGGCGACGACGAAGGCGGTGAGCCCGGCCGTGATGAGGACCCCGGCCACGAGCAGGGCCGGCCCGACGACCATCAGCACCGCAGTCCCGGTTGCGAAACCCGCCGCCGTCAGCGGTGTGCCGAGCACGACGAGCAGACCCGCCGCCGAGCCCAGCCGGCCGAGGCGAGGCGATCGTTCGAGCAGGACCGAGATCGCCAGCGCCGACATCAGGGTCGCCACGAAACCCGCGTAGTGGAAATGAACAGCGGTCAGCTCGGCGACCACCGGTCCGTAGCCGAGCGTGAGGCCGCTTCGATTTGCCACCATCCAGGCGCCGCCGACGGTCAGAAATCCGAGGGCGGCCGCAGGCAGCAGCGCCGGCGGCCTCACCGAGCGCGCGCAGACGAGCTCGGTCACGCCTGCCACACCGGCCAGGGCGCATACCGCGAGCCAGCCGCCCGCCAGGATCGCGGCCGTCGTGCCGGCGGGCAGCAGGAACGAAACCACCGCCGCCAGCGCTCCGAGCGGCTGCAAGATCCGCGCCAGCCGCACGACACGGCGGGCGGGAGCGGTTGTGAGCGGCACCAACGCGAGGCCAAGAGGCACGACCGCGAGCGGCGCCAGCAGGAGCAGCGCGTCGACAAGGGTCAGCGGTCCGACCAGGACCGGAAAGAGATCGTCAGCTATGCGGACACTGTAAGAGGCCCGGCGCTAGCCGAGGACGGGTCTTTGCCTTCTGATCCTCAGGGCGGCGAGCAGCGCCATCAGGGCGGCTGTGAGGACGAGGATCCACCGTACCTCGACGCTGATCGGGTCCGCGAACCCGACCATCGCCGTGTAGGGGATCCAGGCCAGGAATAGCACGACCCAGAGGCAGAGGTTGGCGATCGTGAGCACACGCATCTTCCATTCCGTTAACGCCGGTGGGGCGTCAAAGGCCCCATCCCCGGCCTTCGGCCGGTACTTCCCCATGAATGGGGAAGACCCATCCCCCATCCCCGAAAACAAAAAGAGGCGCCGCCAGCGGACGGCGCCCCTCGAGGAAGGAAGACTGTCAGCCCATGGCACGCCGGCGGAGGCCTTCGGCCTCCATCGGTTCTTGCTCCTCGTACTCGACAGTGTGGTCGAACGCCGAGCGGTCGCGCAGCGCGACCACGGCAAGGAACCCGATCACGCAGCAGATCAGGATGTAGACGCTGATCGTGTATGGGTTCTTGGCTGGGAACGGGGACGCAAACGACAGTCCCAGGATGTCGAACTTGCCCGCCCACAGCCCGGTCGCGACGTATGGCGCGGGACCTCCGGCGATGATCGACGCCAGCTGGTATCCGAGCGAGGCTCCGCTGTAGCGCAGACGGCCGGTGAAACTCTCCGCGATCAGCGAGGCCTGCGGCCCGTACTGCATGTCGTGCGGGAGCAGGGAGACGGCGATCACGATGAAAACGACCACCGGCACCGCCGCGGCGAACAGCCCGAAGTAGACAAAGCCCCACACCGCCATCACGGCGATGCCCAGCATGTACACCGTCTTGCGTCCGATCACGTCGGACAGGTGGCCGAACAGCGGAATCGAGATGAACGAGACGAGCCCTGCGATGCTCACGGCCCAGGTCAAAAACGACTTGTCGAGCTTCGTGGCCGCGGCGCCGAACGTGAAGACGAACACCGTGAAGAGGTAGAAGGGAGCCTGTTCGGGAAGACGCAGCAAGGCGCTGAGGATGATCTCCCGCCAGTTGCGACGGAAGACCTCTCTCACGGGCGCGCGTTCGATCCGGCGCTCGTTGAGGAGGGCCTGGAATACTGGCGTTTCCACGATTCCGAGCCGGATGTAGAGACCGACCGCGACCAGGATGATGCTGAGCAGGAATGGGATCCTCCAGGCCCAGGACTGGAAGGCCGCGGGCCCGGCCAGGGTCACGGTCAAGGCGACGATCCCGTTGGACAGAACGAGTCCGATCGGAACGCCGAACTGGGGCCAGCTGCCAAGCCAGCCCTTGCGCTTCTGGCTTCCCCATTCCATCGCCATGAGCACGGAGCCGCCCCACTCGCCGCCCACGCCGATGCCCTGGCACACGCGAAGGACGACGAGGAGCACAGCGGCCCACAGGCCGAGGGTTGAATAGGTCGGCATCAAGCCGATCAGGAAGGTGGCCACCCCCATGAACAGCAGAGTCGCGATCAGGGTTGCCTTCCTGCCGATGCGGTCGCCGTATGTCCCGAAAAGCCACGCCCCGATCGGGCGGGCGAGAAAGCCGGCAAAGAAGATGACGTAGACGTTGAGCGTTCCGGCGAGCTGGTCGGACTTCGGGAAGAACAGCTTCGCGAAGACCAGCGCGCCGGCGGTGCCGAACAGGAAGTAGTCGTACCACTCGATAGCGGTGCCCACGGTGCTGGCCACCACGGCCTTCATCATGTTTCGCCGCCGCTCCTCCGGCGACATGGACGCCAAGACAGCAGATCCTGAGGTACTCGCCATACTCACTCCCCCTGACGAAAAAATAAAGACGCCCCTGCAGCTACTTAATTCTTTAGCACTTTTTGAGTTTTTTTGCTGAGCCATGCGGCCTCGGCCTCGCCGAGCGGGGTCGATGGGGGCCCGTTGCGGAAGGGCCAGATCTCCTCGGCGATCCGGCGCCAGTTGGCGGTCGCGTTCAGGCTGCCGAGCACGGCGTACAGGCCGAGGTTGATCCGCTGCATGATCACATACGCCCTCGGGACGTCCGAATAGGGCGCCAACGGACCCCGCGCGTCGAAGAATCGCCGGACGATGGCGGACGCGTAGGCGGGGGTGATGGTCATGGCCGCGTCCTGCAGCACGGTGCCGTAGAACTGCCCGAAACGGTCGACCACGACCGACGTGGGCACCGGCGCGCCGGCCCTGAGGAAGCCCGCGCGCTCCAGCGCGGCCCGGAAGGCCTCGTAGTCCTTGTCGAAGACGAGGAAGCGCACCGCGTCGATGAGCGGGGCCAGGTCGTCCTCCGTGAACAGCTTGGTCAGGCCGAAGTCGAGAAACGTCACCCGGCCGCCTCGGTGGAAGAGGTAGTTGCCAGGGTGAGGGTCGCCGTTGAAGGCGTGCAGCCGGTAGAGGCTGCGGAAGACGAAGCGGTGGATGGTCTCGGCGGCGAGGTCCCGCTCTTGCTGGTCCCACCCGAGGAGCTCGTCGAAGCCGGCCCCTGAGACCAGCTCGCTGGTGAGCACGCGCGAGGTGCTGAGCTCGGCGACGACGTGGGGGACGCGGATGAACGGGTGGCCGTCGTAGTAGCGGGCGAACAGCTCCTGGCTCTCGGCCTCGCGCACGTAGTCCACCTCCTCCTGGAGCCGGTCGCCCAGCTCGTCGACGAGCGAGCGCGTGTCCAGGCCGGGAAACGCGGCGCCGACGATGCGCCGCAGCAGGCCGACGTTGCGGAGGTCGGAGGTGATGCTGCGGGCGATGCCGGGGTACTGGACCTTGACCGCTACCGCGCGCCCGTCGCGGGTGATGGCGCGGTGGACCTGGCCGATGGAGGCGGCGGCGAAGGGAAGCGGGTCCCACTCGGCGAACACCTGGTCGGGCGAGGCGCCGAGCTCGGCGACGACCACGGACGCGGCGAGCGCCGGCGTCATCGGCGGAGCTTTCTGCTGCAGGCGCGACATGGAAGCGCGGAACGTCGCCGGCATGTCCTCGTAGATGTAGCTCGCCATCTGGCCGAGCTTCATGAGCACGCCCTTCATCGAGCCCAGCTCTTCGGCGACCTCGTCGGCCGAGCGGAGCGCGAGGTCGTGGCGCAGCTCGCCGCGACGCTCTACCGAAGCGAAGAGGAGCCTGGGTGAGCGGGCGAGGTAGCGCCCGCCGATGCGCAGGGCAAGGCGGGCGAGCGCGGCGCCACGGCTGGCGCGCGACTGGCGGATGGCGCCTGTGGAGACGCTCACGCGCGGGTGCGAAGCTCGATGCGCTGCCGCGCCTCGAGCACGCCCGGCAACGACTCGAATGCCAGGTCGAGCGCGCCTAGCAGCTGGCGCACCGGCTCACGCTCCATCAGCTCCGCGGGCGGGGCGTCGAAGCCGTACATCTCGCGCGCCCAGGCGGGCAGCGTGCCGAGGGCGACCTGCCCGAGGTCGCGCCACAGGTCGCGCATCTCGTCATCCAGATCGGGAGGATCCAGCACGATTCCAATCGCGTCCTTCGCGGCCGGCGTTACCTGGCGCAGCTCGACCGAGTCAATGTAGGCACGCAGCGACCCCACTGTGGCCGGCACGTCCTCGGCGGGCACGCCCACGATCTCGGCGAAGCGGACCATCTCCGCCACGTAGCGGTCGGCGTCTTGGTCCGAGAGCGCCCGGCCATAACGCTGGACGACGGTGACGATCGATTCCACCATGGCCGCGTGCACCCAGAGCAAGAGAGCGGGGTCCTCGGCGCTGTAGGGCAGGCCGGTCTCAGGGTCGACCCCGCGGACATGCTTGTGGATCTTGCGCACCCACGCGGCGGCCGCAAGCGCGGACGCCGTGTCGCCGTAGGTGGTCGTGAGCAGGTAGCTGCTCGTCGCCGCCAGGCGCCCGAACGGGTCCTGGCGCCAGCTGCTGTGCTCGGCGACGCCGGCCATCGCCAGCGGGTGCAGCGCCTGGACCATCAGCGAGCGCATCCCGGCGAGGGGGAAGCACCGGTCGCGGTTCACCCGCCAGACGATGCTGCGCGGCCCGAAGAGGCCGTCGTCGGCGGGATGCTCCGGCACCGCCCGCTGGTAGGCCCTGGCCAGCGGTTCGAGGGGACTGAGACGGGCGGTATCCACAGCGGAGACGATACCGGCGCTAGGCGAGGACTTCCTGCCTTTGCGAGAGGTGCTGGATCGCCTGGGAGCGGATCTCCTCGAAGCCTCCGTTCAGGCCCTTGCGCAGGATGCGGGCGCAGGCGGCGGCCGAGTAGAGCCGGGGCACGAAGACGAAGTCCGCCCCCTCCTCGTAGAAGCGCAGCGCCTGCGGGATGTGATCGGAGGTCAGGACGACGCGCGCGTTCGGCGCGTGGGTGTGGACGCTGTTCATGAGCCTCAGGTTGCTCGTGCCGCGGAGCACGTCGTCGGTGATGCTCGAGACGACAAGTTGCGCGTGCTCGACGCCGGCGTGGCGAAGCGTGTCGGCGTGCGCGATGTCGCCGTACACGCACTTGATGTTGCGGCGTCGCAGCTCGCGCATGACGGTCGGGTTGAAATCGATGACGAGGATCTTCTCCATGAACTGCTGCGCCTCCTGCTGCGAGCCTTCGTGCTCGAACTCGTAGAGGATCGAGCTCGCGTCCCGGAAGAAGCCCAGGAAGATGACCGGCTGGTGGATCTCCGCCTCCTCCTCTCGCTGCGCGGAGGCGTCCAGGTCCTTCAACCCGACGGCCTTGAAGGCGGTCGCGAGGATGCGCTGGATGGCGTGGCTGGAGTTGATCATGTAGGTCGAGACGACCGATGTCACCGCGAAGGTGACGATGACGACGGTGAGCACGTCCTGCGAGATCTGGTGAAACGTCAGGCCGAGCGAGGCGATGACGATCGAGAACTCGCTCACCTGCGCGAGGTTGATGGCGGGCACGATGCTCGTCCGCAATCCGAGGCGCAACGCGTAGAGGATCGGGACCACGACGACGCGGCTGACGACGACGAAGATCGAGGCGGCGAGCGACAGCTCGAGGACGTGGAGGCTCGGGATGGTGATCTGCATCCCAAGGGCGACAAAAAACAGGGTGACGAAGAAGTCGCGAATGCTCACCGCCTTGGCGACGACGTCGACGTTGTACGGGAACGTCGACAGGCTCACGCCGGCGATCAGCGCGCCCATCTCCCGCGACAGCCCGATCAGGCTCGCGGCGCCGGCCAGGAAGAAGCACCACCCAAGCGCGGAGACGAGGATGAGCTCGGGGGCCTTCGCGACCGTCCGAAAGAGATACGGGAGGGCGTACTTGGCGAGCCCAAAGCCGGCGACGACGAGCACCGCGCCACGCCACAGCGAGCCGAGAAGCGGCACCAGGTTCGGGTTCAGGATGTTCGGCTGCACGGCGAGCATCCCGACCGCCCACAGGTCCTGGATGACGAGCACGCCCAACGTGATCCGGCCGGGGAGCGTGTCGAGCTCGAACTTGTCGTTGAGGATCTTGACCACGACCAGCGTGCTCGACAGGCTCATGCAGGCGGCGAGATAGAGCAGGGCGCTGTTGTTCGGCGCGTCGCGCACGCCGAGCACGGCGAAGAAGCCGAACCCGAGGGCGATGCAGATCGGCACCTGCAGCGCGCCGGTGAGGAGCACCGCGGCGCCGCCCGAGGCCATCTTCCGCAGGTCGATCTCGAGGCCGATGACGAACAGGAGAAGGATCAGGCCGATCTCGGCCACGGTCTGGATGCTGTTCTGGTCCGTGATCCACCTGAGCCCGATGTTCGGCCCGATGATCACCCCCGTCAGGAGGTAGGCGATGATCAGCGGCTGCTTGAAGCGCCAGGTGACGG
>VBJE01000355.1 GCA_005879675.1 Chloroflexota bacterium | reverse complement strand
GGGGCGGCGCCGAGATCGCGGTGACGTTCCTGACCATGATCCTGGCCGCCGCGCTCTTCGTCGGCGCGCTCCGTATCCCGCCGTGGACGGCCTATGCGCCGTGGGCGCAGCGCCTTCTCGAGCACAAGTACTACTTCGACGAGATCTACGACCGGGCGTTCGTGCGCCCCGTGGACTGGGTCGCCGGGTTCGCGCTGCGCGACATCGAACGGCCGGTGATCGACGCGGCCGTCGTCGACACAGGCCTCCTCGCCGGCGGGTTGGCCCGGGGATTCAGCGGCACCCAGACCGGCTACTTCCGCAACTACGCGCTCGTGTTCGTCGCGGGCGCGGTGGCGATCGCTGTCGCGCTCCTGGTCCTTAGGGCGCTCTCATGACCCTCACCACCCTGTGGCTGCTGCCGCTGATCGGGGGCGCGCTCGTCGCCTTCCTGCCGCCGCGGCTGGCCAAGTGGTTCGGCGTCCTGGTGGCGCTCATCGTCCTCGCCATCGCGGTCTTCGTGGCCACCAACTTCGCGGCCGGCTTCAAGGGTTTCCAGTTCACGGAGAAGCTCGCGTGGATCCCGCAGCTGAGCATCTTCTATCGCCTCGGCGTCGACGGCATCAGCATCTGGCTCGTCGTCCTCAATGCGTTCCTGACCCTGATCGCGATCCTGGCCACGCCGGTGACAAAGCGCACCGGCGGCTTCGTCGGCCTGATGCTCGCGATGGCCGGCGGGCTGGCGGGCGTGTTCATGGCCACCGACCTCGTCCTCTTCTATGTCTTCTGGGAGGCGATGCTCATCCCGGCCTATTTCTTGCTCTGGCTGTACGGCGAGGGCACGCGCCCGGGTTGGGCGGCGCTGAAGTTCGTCCTTTACACGCTGGCCGGATCACTCCTGATGCTCGTCGGGGTCATCGGCGAGTACGTCGCCACCGGCAAGCAGACTTTCGACCTCGCGGAGCTCGCGAAGGCTCCGCCGTCAGCCGCCTGGCAGTTCGGGCTCTTCTCCGTCTTCGCCCTCGCCTTCGCGATCAAGACGCCGCTGTTCCCCTTCCACAGCTGGCTGCCCGACGCCTACAACGCCGCGCCGGTGCCGATGCTGATCACGTTCGCGGGCGTCATGGGCAAGGCCGGCGCCTACGGTTTCCTGCGCATCGCCGTGCCCCTGTTCCCGGAGCCGGTGGGCTGGTGGGACTGGCGCTGGGTCATCCCGGTGCTGGCCGTCGCGGCGATCATCTGGGGCGCGCTGATGGCGATCGTGCAGAGCGACATGAAGATGCTGGTCGCCTACTCGAGCGTCAGCCACATGGGCTTCATCGTCCTCGGCATCTTCTCGTTCAACGTCCAGGGACAGCAGGGCGCCGTCGTGCAGATGGTCAACCACGGGATCATCATCGCGGCGCTCTTCCTGATCGTCGGCTGGATCTCCGACACCACCGGGGTGCGAGACCGGGCCGCGCTCGCCGGCCTCGCCTTACGCATGCCGATCCTGACCGGCGTGTTCGCCGTCGTGACCTTCGCGGGCCTAGGCCTGCCCGGTCTCAACAGCTTTGTCGGCGAGTTCATGACCCTGCTCGGGGCCTGGCAGCGCGCGCCCGCGCTGGCGGTCTTCGCAGCCGTCGGCCTCATCCTCGCGCCCGTCTACATGCTTCGCCTGTTCCAGGGGGTGACGCAGGGCGCGCCCGCGGGGCCCGTCCCGAAGGCAGACATCCGCGCCGGCCAGCTCAGCGTGCTCGCGCCGCTAGTGGTGCTGATGTTCGTGATCGGTCTTTACCCGGCGCCGCTGACCGACCTCATGACCTCGCTCGGGCAGACCGGGCTGGCACGCTGACGTGCCGCCCGGAACAGACCTGACCTACACGTGGGCGCAGGCGCAGAGCGACCTCGGCCAGATCGCGCCGATCGTCGCCGCGGCGGGGTGGTCGCCATGTTCGCCGTGGTCGGCTTCGCGTACTCGCTCGGGGTGGCCGTCTACCGGTGGCTGTTCGCGTCTGGCGACTACGCGTACCACCGCTTTGCGACGGGAGACTACTTCGCGCTTTTCTTCGAGGTCCTCTTCGCCAGCCTCGGCATCCTGACGGTGGCCCTGTCCCACTCCTACCTGCGACGGCGGGGCCTGCTCGAGTCTGAGTTTCATATCCTGACCATGGCCGCGGTGATCGGGATGATGGTCCTCGCCTCGGCCACATCGCTCGTCACCGTCTTCCTGGGCCTGGAGCTCCTCTCGATCGCGCTCTACATAATGTGCGGGTTCGCCCGCACCGACTTCCGCTCCCAGGAGGCGGCTGCCAAGTACCTGCTGGTCGGCGGGTTCGCGAGCGCGTTCGTGCTTTACGGGATGGCGCTCGTCTACGGCGGCGCGGGGACGACCGTGATCCCCGACATCGCGCAGCGCCTCGGCGACTCTTCGAGCGCCAACCCGCTGATCCTGCTGGGCATCGTCC
>VBJE01000354.1:2793-3268 GCA_005879675.1 Chloroflexota bacterium | reverse complement strand
CCGCGCCTTCTACGACGACTTCTTTGCCCGCTGTCCCGAGGCGAAACCCCGTTTTGCGGGCACGGACTTCGAGCGCCAGAACAAGCTGCTGCGGCACGCCTTTGGCCTGCTGTTGATCTTCCCTAACCAGGCACGCACCGAGCCGACCGTGCTCACGCGAGTCGCCGAGCGGCACAGCCGGCGCGACCTCGACATTCCTCCCGCGCTGTATGGACCCTTCATCGAGAGTCTGATTGCGACGGTGGGACGCTGCGACGCCGAATTCGGCCCGGCGATCGAGCGAGCGTGGCGGGACACCCTAGCGCCGGGCGTGGCCTACATGCAGTCGAAGTACTGACGGTCCCCGACGATTCGTTGACGCGGAGCTGATGGTCGGCGTGCATCATGCGGTCCCTATGCGAGCGCGCCGAGGGTATGTTCCGGGCATGGGTGACACCACGCTCATGACCGCAGACGAGCTGCTGCGGCTGAACCT
>VBJE01000354.1:570-2680 GCA_005879675.1 Chloroflexota bacterium | reverse complement strand
GCACGACTTGGGCCGGGTGTACGCCGCGGAGACGGGGTTTAAGATCGAGTCGGATCCGGACACGGTGAGGGCGCCGGACGTCGCGTTTATCGCGAAGGATCGCGTGCCGCAAGTCGAGCCGCGCGGGTATCCCGGTTGGGCGCCGGACCTCGCAGTCGAGGTCCTGGCCCACGACGATCATCCCGCGGAAACGCTCGAGAAGGTAGCCCAGTGGTTGCAAGCCGGGGTCCGGCTGGTCTGGGTGGTCGACTCGGAGAAGCGGACCGGTCGGGTCTATCGGGCCGACGGGAGCGAAGCGCTGCTGGGCCCGAACGACGCGTTGGACGGCGAGGACGTGCTCCCTGGCTTTCACTGCTCCCTTGCGGATCTGTGGTGAAACTCGTCGACATCCCCTCACCCGCAGCGCGTTGAGGATCACGCCGCGTCGACCGCCTCCCGCCAGTAAGACCGCCACCGCCGCGCCCGCGCTTCATGAAGGTGGCGTGAAGGACTCCAGGCCTTCACGCAGAATGCATCGCCGCTTTAGCGGGCCGAGGCTATGGTGGGTTCGGTGGGTTCGAGGAGAGCCGATGAGTCTGATGATCCTAATGCCCGTGGCGTTGCTCTGCGCGACCATTGCGCTGAGCGGGGCTGCGGTGTGGTCGCTCCAGGCGATCAGCACGAGCGCCACCGTCAAGACCGTCGTCAGGTGGCACCCCGCATCCGCCCTGCGGGTTCAGGAACGATCAATTGCGGGGAGATCGACCTGGAAGCGCGCACCCGTCCCACCTGTCGTGACGTTCGCCGCGTGGACCCTGCCGCCGTGCAGCCGCGCGATCGCCGCGACCATCGCCAGCCCGAGGCCGGTGCCGGTGCCCTGGCTGCGGGCCTGGTCGGCGCGGAAGAATGGCTCGAAGACATGGGGGAGCAGCTCAGGCCCAAGTCCCGGACCTGTGTCCTCGACCACGATCTCGATGCCCCCATCCCCATTCAGCGGGGCGGTGGCGACGCGCACCCGACCGCCCGGGGGCGTGAACTTCACCGCATTGTCGAGCAACTGCTGCACCAACCGCGTGACGAGATCCGGGTCCACGACGGCGTGCGTTGCGTCGGGGGCGAAGCGGCAGTCGACTGCCAGCTCGCGCTCCGCGATGCGCGGTTGCAGCGATTCTACCACGCAGTGGACGATCGCGTTGACGTCGGTCGGGATGCGATCGGCCTGGAGCAGATGGGCCTCCGCCCGGCTGATCAGCAGCAAGTCCTCGCTCATCTCCGTGAGACGGTCGATGTCTTCTAGCGCGCTGTGCAGCACTCGCTGATAGTCCCGGGCGCTCCGCTCGGACCGCAGCGCCACTTCCATCTCGCCCCGCAGCGCGGTGAGCGGCGAGCGCAGCTCGTGGCTCACGTCCGCCGTGAGGCGACGCTGGTTGTGGAACGCCTGGTCGAGGCGCTCGAGCATGCCGTTCAACACGGCCACCAGGCCGCGGTACTCGTCCGTCTCGACGTGAGCGGCGATCCGCTGGTCCAGCGTTCCGGGCGCGATGCGTGTCGCCTGCTCCGTGATCTCGTACACGGGGCGCACCGCCGAGCCGGCGAGCCACCATGCGCCCACCAGCGTGGCACCGGTCCCGACGACCACCACACCCGCCAGCAGGAACATCAGCTCGCGATGCATGCCGGCCGCGGGGCCGACGGCCACGCCGTACGCCGCCGCCGCCGCGACCAGCAGACCGGCACCCATGGTCGCAGCGAATCGGACCGCCAGCGTTCGCCGCAGCGACCGGCTCACTCCTCTTCCCGATCCGGGGACTGGAGCCGGAACCCGACGCCCCGCACGGTGTGGAGCAGCTCGAGCTCCGCGGCCTCCTTGAGCTTGCGCCGCAGGTTGCCCACGTGGACGTCGACCACATTGCTTTCGGGGTCGAAGTGCAGATCCCAGACCTTCTCGAGCAGCTCGGTGCGCCGGATGACCTCTTCCGGCCGAAGCAGGAAATGCTCGAGCAACTGGAATTCCTTGGGCGTGAGCTCGAGCTTCTTGCCCTTCACCCTGACCTTGTGCTTCAAGCGGTCGAGCTCAACCGGCCCATAGCTCAAGAGCTCGGTACGGCTCGCGCCGCCACGACGGATCAGC
>VBJE01000354.1:0-508 GCA_005879675.1 Chloroflexota bacterium | reverse complement strand
TCCGTCGTGTCGCGCGCGGTGAGCATCAAGATCGGTGTCTTGCGACCTTCGCGGCGCAGCTCGGACGCGACCTGGAGACCGTTCTTCTTGGGCAGCATCACGTCCAGCACCACGAGGTCGTACTCGTAGACGTGCGCCAACGTCGTCCCCTCTTCGCCATCGGGCGCGACGTCCACCGCGTAGCCTTCCTCGCGCAGTCCCTGCTCGATGAAGCCCGCGACTTTACGATCGTCTTCCACCACAAGGATTTTCATGGGTCGGAAAGTAAATAGCAGCCGTGGAACGGATTCTAAAGAATCGGTGAAGGAATCTTCACGTGGCGTCGGGGGGCCGCTGCGGTAGGACCAGGGTGAAGGTCGCGCCCGGCCCGACCGTGGTTTCGACGGCCAGCCGTCCCCCCATCACCTCAGCCAAGCGGCGCGACACGGGGAGCCCGAGCCCGGTCCCGAGCCCCGAGTGCGGATCGAACCGCTCGAACGGCTCGAAGATGCCCGCCCGCAGCTCCGGT
>VBJE01000225.1:445-9101 GCA_005879675.1 Chloroflexota bacterium | reverse complement strand
CCCGTGGCGGTCCATGAAGCGCTTGAGCCGGCTGCGCTCGACGACCTCCTGGCTCGGCTCCCAGATCACATCCCCGATCACCACCGGCTGCATGGGTTAATTGTCACCGCATGACCACAGGCGAGCTTCCGGAGGACTTCGCGGACACGCTGGCGCGGGTGATCGAGCCCGCGCAGCGCGACACCGCGGCCGAGATCATCGAGGCCGCGACGATGCTCGACGACGTCGGCCTCCGCCGCTTCCTGCACCTGTTCGCGGCGCGGGTGCGCTCATCGGACGCGCCGGTCAGAGCCGACGAGCTGCGAAGGTTCCTCCAGCAAGCCGCGCTTTGATGCGCTCGGCGTCCCGCAGCAGCACCCAGTAGTTGTTCCAGGCCGCCTGCGCGACCGCGAATGCGATCTGCGCGCTCACGTGCAGGCGCGCGGCGCGCACCGCCTGCTGCTGGGCGTAGCACCAGCGGTCCCACGCGCGTTCGACGGTCGAATCCACGAGCTCGATCCAGTCCACATCCTCGCCGCTCAAGGTCGGAGGCGGGAGGGTCAGGACCTTCCATTTCCGATCCTCGCGCACGAGCGTCATGAGCGGTTGCCCGCTCGCGCGTCCGGCGTGGCGGTTGGGCCGCGGGTTCTTCGGGTTCGCCGCCATGAGCCTCTGCTGGACGGCGAACACGAGGTCGTGCGCCGCCTCCAGCGTCGCCGGCGCGACCGATGGATGGCGCCTGGCGAGCCGGATCTGCAGGGCGCGGATCGCTTCGCGCAGACGCAGGGGCGCCTCCGCCTCGTCGTTGAGGCGGAGGTTCTCGACCTCATCGAGCAGCACATCGGACTCAGCCATGAGCCTGCGGCGCTGGTTTTCGACGGCGGCGGACACGGGACGAACGATCGCCGCCACATCGGCGGCGTGTCAAGTGGGGATTTACACGTCAGGCAATCGCGAGTAGCCGTTTGCCGTTGGCGACGAGCACCTTGTCGAGCACCGGCTCGGGTATGTCGAGCGTCTTCAGCTCGTCCAGGCACCGCTGCGGCTGGATGAACGGGTAGTCGCTGCCGAAAAGGAACTGGTCCTGGAGCCGGCCCTTCATGTCGCGCAGGACCTCGGTCGGGATGTAGCGCGGGCTCCAGCCCGAGATGTCGATGTAGATGTTGGTCTTGTGGAGCGCCATCGCCAGCAGCTCCAGGTGCCACGGGTACCCGAAGTGGGCGGCGATGATCTTCAGGTCGGGGAACGCCGCCGCAGGCGCATCGAGCCAGATCGGGCGGGCGAAGTCGATGCGGATCCCCTGACCGCCCGGCTGGCCCGCGCCGATGCCGCTCGTCCCGGTGTGGAAAAGCGTGATCAGCCCCAGGTCCTGGCACTTTTCGTACAGCGGCCAGTGCTGCTCCTCGTTGGGCGCGAACGCCTGCAAGGAAGGGTGCAGCTTGACGCCCTTGAGACCGAGCTCCGCGATGCGGTCGAGCTCGGCCACGGCCCGCTCGCCCTTCAGCGGGTCGACGCTTCCGAATCCGATGAACGTCTTCGGATGCTCCCGGCACGCCTCGGCGACAAGATCGTTGGGAACGCGCGGCCTGCCCGTCGCCGTCTCGGCGTCCCAGGCCAGGAGCACGGCGACCATTTCCATCGACTCGTACTCGTCAGCCAGCTCCTCGAGCGTCTTGCGAGCGACTTTGGAGCGAAAGTACGACTCGGCCGCTTCGACATAGCCCTTCATCGACACGTCCAGCCAGTCGGGCGTCGGCAGGTGGACGTGAAAATCGATGGCTCTCAACGCGAAACTAATCGTGATGCAAGCGACGTTGCTGGTGCTTGCCGGGGGCGACAGCCGGCGCATGGGCCGCCCGAAGGCGTGGCTCGAGGTGGGGGACACCGTCCTGCTGCGCTACGTGGTGGAAAGGCTCGCCCCGGCGTTCTCGGAGGTGATGGTCTCGTTCGCCGAGCCCGAACAGATGGAGCACCTGGTGCCGTACCGCGTGGTGTTCGACCGCAAGCGCTCGGCCGGGCCCCTCGCCGGGCTGGAGGCGGGGCTGATGGCGGCGCGACACGACATCCTGTTCGCGGTGGCCTGCGATATGCCGTACGTCACCCAGGCGACCGCCGAGCTGGCGGTTGCGGCGGCGCACAGCGCCGATGCCGCCATCCCTCGCCACGACGGCCTGTTCGAGCCGGTTTGCGGGGCCTATCGCAAGTCCGCGCTGCCCGCGATCGTCGGCGCGCTCGACGCCGGCAACTACACCGCGCACGATGTGGTCATGGACCTGGACGTGACGTGGCTCGAGGACCTCGAGCCCTCCCAGTTCGAAAGCCTCAACACGCCGGGCGACCTCGAGCGCTTCCATGCCGGATTTTCGGCGCAGCGATAATGACCGCAGCCCATTGAAGATCGTCGTCACCGTCAAACAAGTTCCAGATCCCAACTCGAATCTCACCCTCGAGGGCGACAACACAATCTCCCGCGACAAGGAGGCGGTCCTCGACCCCGGCGACGAGTGCGGCGTCGAAGAGGGCCTGCAGCTCAAGGAGGCGCACGGGGGCGAGGTGATCCTCGTCTCGATGGGCCCAGAGCGTGCCAGGGACGCTATCCGGAAGGGACTTTCGATGGGCGCCGACCGCGGTGTGCTCGTGTCCGACGCGGCGCTCGCCGGCGCCGACGCGCTGCTGACGGCCCGGGTCCTCGCCGCCGCGATCAAGCAGGAGCAGCCCGACCTCGTCATCTGCGCCACGGAGTCCTACGACGGGAGCACCGGCATGGTGCCGCCGATGATCGCCGAGCTGTTGGGCTTTCCCCAGCTGACTTTCGCGAAGAAGGTCGAGGTCGACGGATCGACCATCAAGATCCACCGCCAGACGGCCGACGGCTATCAGATCGTGGAGGCGCCGTCGCCTGTCGTGGTCACGGTCACCGCCGCGATCGCGGAGCCGCGCTACGCATCGCTGAAAGGCATCATGGCCGCGCGTTCCAAGGAGATAAAGCAGGTCAGCCTTGCCGACCTCGGCGTCGAGAAGAGCGAGCCCGCCGAGGCCATCGAGGGCGTGGTCGACGCCGAGACGCGGAAGTCCGGAGAGGTGATCGAGGATGACGGCACCGCGGTCGACAAGATCGTGCAGGTGCTCTCGGCGGCCAAGGTTCTCTGAAGAGTGGCTTCGATCCTCGTCTACGCCGAGCTGAGCGAAGGCAAGGTCGCCGCGACCTCGCTCGAGCTGATGGCCAAGGCCCGCGAGCTCGGGGACGTGTACGCGGTGGCGCTCGGATCCGGCGCCAAGGCCGCCGCGGCGACGCTGGGCAAGCACGGCGCGAAAGTGGTCCACGTCAGCGAGGACGCCGCTTTCGACGACTACATCGCGGAACCCGCCACGGACGCCGTCGCATCGCTGGTCGAGCAGCAGAAGCCCGACGCCGTCCTGTTCGGGTTCACCCCCGACTCGCGCGAGGTCGCCGGGCGGCTCGCGGCGCGCCTGGGCGTGGGCCTGATCGCCAACGCGGGCGACCTGGCCGCGCAGGATGGATCGTTCGTCGCCAAGGTGCCCTACTTCGGCGGCTCGAAGGTCGCGTCGATGAAGGCCAACGCCAAGCCCGCGATCGTCCTCATCCGCCCGAAGTCGTTCGAGGCATCGGAGTCGGGGGGCACCGCCGAGGTGAAGGAGATCGAAGCCCCGGTCGCCGATGCGTCGAAGCGCGCCCACATCGCCGAGCGCGTGGTCGAGGCGTCCGAGAAGGTCAAGCTGGAAGATGCGCGCATCGTGATCAGCGGCGGCCGCGGCATGGGCGGCCCCCAGAACTTTCCGCTCCTCGAGGACCTCGCGTCCGCCCTTGGCGGCGCCGTCGGGGCGAGCCGCGCCGTCGTCGATGCGGGCTGGGTGCCCTACTCGATGCAGGTGGGCCAGACGGGCAAGTCGGTGCGTCCCGGCGTCTACATCGCCGTCGGCATCTCGGGCGCGATGCAGCACACCGTGGGCATGAAAACGTCGAAGGTGATCATCGCCATCAACAAGGACGCCGAGGCTCCGATCATGAAGATGGCAGACCTCGGCGTGGTCGGCGACGCCCTGAAGATCGTGCCTGCCCTGACGGCCGCGGTCAAAGCCAAAAAGAACGGATAGGCAGGAAGCTCAGCGACTTCTCGACGCGCGCGTCGAGCGCAGGCGAGCCCGAGACTTCCCTGCCGCCGACGCGATCCGCGAGCAGCTGCGCGCGGGCGGGTGGGACGTCGTCGACACCCCCGCCGGCAGCGAGCTGGAGGCGATCAAGGCCCCGCCCACCACCGAACCGAAGCCGGCGGCGCGGGCGGTCACGATTCTCACCGTCGTCCACGGCTGGCAGCCCGATGCGGAGCGCTGGCTGCTCTCGGTGTTCACCCACACCAAGACCGACTTCGAAGCGTTGATCGTCGACAACTCCGGCGACGCGCGCATCGCCGGATGGCTGAAGCAGCGCGTGGCCGAGCGGCTGCGCGTGATCGCCCTGGATCCGCCGCTGGGCTTTGCCGCGGCCGTCAACGCAGGCATCGAGGGGGCGGCCGGGGAGGACATCGTCTTGTTCGACCCGAGCGTCGAGCTCACGGGCGACGCAGTGGGCCCGCTTCTCGATGCGCTCAGGGATCCGGCCGTCGCCGTCGCGGGACCGTTCGGCCTGCGCGGCAAAGGCACCGCGAAGGAGTTCGCCGAGAGCCCAGGCCCCGAGGTGGACGCGATCGAGGGTTATTGCATGGCGTTCCGGCGCGCCGACGCGCTCGCGGCAGGGGGCTTCGACCCGAGGTTCCGCTTCTACCGCATCGCCGACGTGGAGTTCAGCTTCCGCCTAAGAGACCGCGGCGGCAAGGCGCTGGCGTTGGAGGGGCTGCCGGTCATCAAGCACGAGCATCGCCTGTGGGAGTCGACCGAGCCCGCGGAGCGCGAGCGGCTGTCGAAGCGCAACATGTACCGCTTCCTCGACCGCTGGCGCGACCGAGAGGACCTTCTGGTCGGCCAATAGAATTCGGCCGATGACCGACGACTTCGAGGCACAGGTGGGCGAGCTGCGCGCCCGGCGCAAGAAGCACCTCGCGATGGGGGGCGTCGACAAGATCGCCAAGCAGCACGAGCGAGGCAAGCAGACGGTACGCGAGCGGATCGATCTGCTCTTCGACCCTGGCACGTTCGTGGAGCTGGGTTTGCTGGCCAAGGATCGCGAGGGCTCGGACAACGCGCCGGCGGACGGTGTCGTCACGGGCCACGGCGAAGTCGACGGCCGCCAGGTCTGGGTCATCGCCTACGACTTCACCGTCATGGCGGGCTCGATGGGGGCCGTCGGCGAGCAGTTCAAGACCGCGCGCGTCCGCGAGCTGGCGCTCCGCTATCGCAAACCGATCGTCTGGCTGCTCGACTCGGCCGGAGCTCGAATCCAGGAGGCCGCGGGCTCGACCTTCGCCGGCACCGGCTGGCTGTTCGCGGACCAGGTCGTGATGTCCGGGGTCATCCCCCAGGTCGCGGCCATGCTCGGCCCTTGCGCGGCCGGGACCGCCTACATCCCCGGCCTCGCCGACTTCGTGCCCATGGTCAAGGGCACCTCCTCGATGGCGCTTGGTGGCGCTCGCCTCGTGAAGGCGGCGACCGGCGAGGACGTGACCGACCACGAGATGGGCGGCTCGCAGGTCCACTGCTACGAGTCAGGAGTCGGCGACAACGAGGTGGAAAACGACGAGGACTGCATCGCCACCGTGCGCCGTTTTCTTTCCTACCTGCCTTCAAGCAACACGGAGACGCCGCCCCACGTGGACACGGGCGATCCCGTCGACCGCGCCGTCGAAGGCCTGGACAAGATCGTGCCCGTCAACCCGCGCGCCGCCTACGACGTACGCAAAGTGATCAAGGCCGTGTTCGACAGCGGATCGTGGTTCGAGGTGAAGCCGACGTGGGCGAAGAACATCGTCATCGGGTTGGCGCGCGCGGGTGGGCATTCGGTCGGCGTGGTCGCCAACCAGCCCATGCAGAAGGGCGGGGTGCTGGACTCGGACGCGGCCGACAAGGCCGCGCGCTTCATCCGCATGTGCGACGCGTTCAACGTCCCGCTCGTGTACCTGATGGACGTGCCCGGGTTCATGGTCGGGTCGCAGGTCGAGAAGGAGGGCATCATCCGCCACGGCGCGAAGATGCTCTACGCGACGTCGGAGGCGACGGTGCCCAAGGTCACGGTCATCATGCGCAAGGCCTACGGGGCCGGCTACTACGTGATGTGCGGCAAGGGGTACCAACCCGACGCGATCGTGGCGTGGCCGTTCGCGGAGATCTCCGTGATGGGACCGGAAGGCGCCGTGAACATCATCTTCAACAAGCAGGTCGAGGCGTCGGACAACCCTGAGGCCACTCGCGCGCAGCTCGTCGAGACGATCCGCGCGCAGATCACCCCGTACCTTGCCGCCGGCTGGGCGATGATCGACGACGTCATCGACCCCGCCGAGACGAGACGGGTCATCGTCAAGGCCATCGAGCAGGCGAGGGACAAGAAGATCGACCGCCCCTGGCGCAAGCACGGAAACATCCCGGTATGAGCGCTCCCGTCGTCGTCACCGCCGCCCTGACCGGAGTGCTGGCGACGCGCGACCAGTGCCCGGCGATCCCATACACCCCGGTCGAGATAGCCGAGGAGGCGAAGCGGGCCGCCGATGCCGGCGCCGCCATCGTCCACATCCACGCCCGCAACCCCGAAGGCGGCCCCGAGTGGCGTGTGGAGACGTTCGCGGAGATCCTCTCCGAGGTGCGCTCGCGGACTGACGTGATCGTCAACTTCTCCACCGGTGCGATCGGCATCCCGGTCGAGCAACGCGTCGCCCACATCCGCGAGCTCCGGCCGGAGATCGGCGCCTTGAACATGGGCTCGATGAACTACGCCATCTACTCGGAGAAGAAGAAGGCGTTCTACCACGACCACGTGTTCGCGAATCCTTTCAAGGACATCCAGTTCTTCCTCGAGGCGATGAACGGTGCGGGCGTGCGCCCCGAGCTGGAGTGCTTCGACACGGGCCACATCGCCAACACCGCGCCGCTCATCGACATGGGCGTGCTGCGGGCGCCGTACCAGTTCAGCCTGATCATGGGCGTCCTCGGTGGCATCCCGGGCACCACACGGCACCTCGCGAACCAGGTGGAGACGCTGCCCGAAGGCTCGATCTGGCAGGTGATCGGCGTCGGGTTGAAGCAGTGGGCGCTGGCCGCCGCCGCGATCACGATGGGCGGAAACGTCCGCGTCGGCCTGGAGGACAACTTCTACGTCGAGGAGGGACGGATGGCGAAGAGCAACGCCGACCTGGTCGAAAAGGCCGTGCGCCTGGCACATGACCTGGGGCGAGACGTCGCGTCGATAGACAAAGCCCGCAGAATTCTCTGCCTGGGTGCGCCGGGCGCGGGCAGGACGCAGGAAAAACAAGATGACTGAAGTCAAGGCAGAGCTCGTCGGCAACGTCTGGAAGGTCAAGACGCAGGCCGGCGCACAGGTTGCGGAGGAGGATGAGCTGCTCATCCTCGAGTCCATGAAGATGGAGATCCCCGTCACCGCGCCCCGGGCGGGCACCGTCAAGGAGGTCCGCGTGAAAGAGGGAGAGGTAGTGAAGGAGGGCCAGGTCCTGGTCGTCCTCGAATGAAGCCGGCGCAGCTCCTGCTGGCGTACCAGCGGCTGGTGGAGAGGGAGCGAGAGCTGCGCGACCAGATCGAGCAAGTCGAGTCCCTGCTCGCCTCGGACCCCAGCGTCGCCCACGCGGAAGAGGCGTTCGCCAGCGCCAAGGCGGCGCAGCAGGCGATCACGCTGCGGCTGCGCGAGTCGGACCGCGAGCGCGAGGCGCATCGCGCGAGGCTTCGCTCGCGCGAAAAGGAGCTGATGAGCGGCCGTATCCGCAACCCGACCGAGCTCATGCAGCTGAACCAGGAGGTCGACCACCTGAAGGTGAGCTTCGCCGAGAAGGAGGACGCCGAGCTGCGGCTCATGGAGGAGGGCGAGCTCGCCGACCAGGCCGTGGTCGAGGCCTCCGAGCGCCTCCAGGACGCGCGCACGCGGTCGGCCTCCGACGAGCCGAACCTGCGCCGCGACCTCGAGGGCTGGCAGTCCGAGCTGGCCGCGGTGAAGGCTGACAGCGAGGCGGTATGGGCGCAGGTCGCGCCGGCGGCGCAGAACGCTTACCTGCGGGTGCGCGCCCACCCGCAGGTGGCGGAGGTCGACCACAACCAGTGCCTCGCGTGCCACGTCACCGTGACGTCCTCGGGCATGCAGGCGCTGCGCAAGGGACAGGTCGTGGTCAACTGTGAGAACTGCAGCCGGATCCTGGTGATCGCCTGAAGGTTCTTCGGCTCTTCACCGACGGGGCGTCACGCGGCAATCCCGGACCGGCCGGCCTCGGCGTGGTGATCGAGGACGAGCAGGGAATGCGCCTGCGGGGCCTCCACCGGTGGCTCGGCGTCACCACCAACAACGAGGCCGAGTACCACGCGCTGATCGAGGGCCTGAAGGCGGTCAAGGACTGGAAGCCGGACCGCCTGGAGATCTACCTCGACTCCAAGCTCGTCGTGGAGCAGATGAACGGCCGCTACCGGATCAAGGCGCCCGAGCTCGTGCCGCTCCACCAACGCGCCACGGAGCTACTGCGCGGCCTTCCTGACGTCGCGATCGCGCACGTCGAGCGGGAGAAGAACCGCG
>VBJE01000225.1:0-340 GCA_005879675.1 Chloroflexota bacterium | reverse complement strand
TCACCGAATTCGGCCCACGCCGCGCGGAGCTGTGGCCAGACCTCTCCCCGTCGTCCTTCAAGGTGCTGGAGCGCGGCGAGAGCTGGGCGCGCGTGAGGGAGGGGACGGCGAGGCTGGGAATCTGGTCGATCGAGCGCTACGAATGGGCTTTCCCGGTCATCACCGCGACGGTCGAAGAGGCCAATGCCGCGCAGTCGGGCGGCACCTGGCTCATGGAGGTGCGGCCGAGACCGCAAGGCGGTTCCGTTTTGACCATCAGGATGGACCGGCGCGCGAAAGGGTTGGTGGGCCACGTCATCCACGCCCTTTTCCAGGTGACGAATGGCCGCTTTCTCGCCGC
>VBJE01000224.1 GCA_005879675.1 Chloroflexota bacterium | reverse complement strand
AGGACGGTGCCCTTCCGGAGGCCTGGCCCAAGGTCGTGGACGAGCACGCGTCCTTTTATGTCCTGGAGCGACGCGGAACGTCCGTCGAGGCGCAGCGCTTTCACGTAACGATGAGGATAGAGATGGCATGAACCTGCCCTCGGTGCGCCTGTACGACACGCTCGCGCGGCGAAAGGAGCCGCTCCACCCACTCGAGCAAGGGGTGGTCAGGATCTACTCATGCGGCCCGACGGTCTATCGCTACGCGCACGTCGGCAACCTGCGGACGTTCATGCTCCCAGACCTTCTCCGCCGCAGCCTCGAGTACCTCGGCTACCGGACCGAGCAGGTGATGAACATCACCGACGTCGGTCACCTCACCGACGACACATTCGACCGGGGCGAGGACAAGATGCTCGTCTCCGCGCGGCTGGAAAAGAAGTCACCCGAGGAGATCGCCGCGGCCTACACGGAGGCCTTCCTCGACGACATCGGTCTGGTGAACATCCGGCCGGCGGCGCACTACCCACGCGCCAGCGACTACGTGCCGCGAATGCTGGAGCTGATCGAGGCGCTGATCCAGGGCGGTCACGCATACGTGGTCGACGGCACCGTCTATTACGACATCGCGAGCTTTCCGGCCTACGGCAAGCTCTCGCGGAACACCCCCGGCAAGCTGATGGCCGGCCATCGCGGCGAACCTGATCCGCGCAAACGGCACCCCGGCGACTTCACCCTGTGGAAGGCCGCGGGCGAGAATCGCCTTCAGGTGTGGGATAGCCCATGGGGCCCGGGGTTTCCCGGTTGGCACATCGAGTGCTCGGCGATGTCGATGGCGATCCTGGGCGATCGTTTCGACATCCATACGGGCGGCGCGGACAACGTTTTTCCGCACCACGAGGCCGAGATCGCGCAGTCGGAGGCGGTCACCGGGCACCGCGTGGTCAGCGTCTGGATGCACGGCGGGTTGCTGATGCTCTCGGGCTCGCGGATGGCGAAGTCCGCGGGCAACTTCTTTCGCGTCACCGAGCTGCGCGAGCAGGGATTCGACCCGCTCGCGTTCCGGTATCTCGCGCTGCAGGCGAAGTACCGCGCCCCGCTGAACTTCAGCAGCGAGGGGTTGGCCGGCGCCGACCGCGCGGTCCGACAGCTGCGAGAGCGGGTCGCCGACTGGGTGCGCGGGGAACGGGGCGCGGACACGCCGGATCGAGAGGAGTGGGACTCACGGTTTCGCGCCGCGATCGCGGATGACCTCGACACCCCGCGCGCGATGGCGCTGGTCGCCGAGCTCGTTCGGTCGGGCGTCGAACCCGCCACGAAAGCCGGCCTGCTCACCGCGTGGGACCGAGTCCTGGGCCTGGACCTCCACCGCGGAGGCAAAGAGCTGTCGCTGCCCGACGGCGCATCAGCGTTGCTCGCCGAGCGCGAGCAAGCGCGGGAGGCCAAAGACTTCGAGAGGTCTGACCAGTTACGGGATCAGCTCGCCGCTATGGGTGTCGCCGTTCTCGACACGGCCGAAGGACAGCGCATCAAAAGGTAAGGACGAAGAGGCCGAACCTTGCGGCCCGGCCCCACGAGAGGAAGGGTTCGAAAAGAAACCCGCGGCTAGCGCTGCGGCGGGATGTTCACACTCGACTCGATCGGCGGATCCGTCGGTTCCTGGTCGGTTGAGGCGCCCGGGTCCTTCTGGCTCTTCTTGTCCTTGGCGTGAGGGTTGGCGTTGCTGTTGTTGCCATGGGCGTTCGACGACCCGCTGCCGTTGCTGTTTTCATTCCCGTTGCCGTTGCCCTGGCCGTGGTGCCGCGCCTCGCTCGCCACGGCCTGGCCGTGCTGATTCGCGAACGAGCTGACGCAATCGCCAATACCGTGCTGGCCGTCGGCGAGCTTGGCCTTGCACTCCGCCACGTGCTCGCTGACCTGCTGGCCCCAGGTGACGGGGTTGATGCTTCCCGTGGTCGCCGCCCCGGCGACCGTCACCGCCGCGGCGGCCACCGCCACGCCGGACAGGAGCTTCAGGGACAGAGCCGCGCCTGCGCCGCCAAGCACCGTCCGTAGGGCGCCTCGCCGCATGGGCTGGCGC
Organism: Chloroflexota bacterium; assembly: GCA_005879675.1. Lineage (GTDB taxonomy): Bacteria > Chloroflexota > Dormibacteria > Dormibacterales > Dormibacteraceae > 40CM-4-65-16. The sequence goes on along the minus strand of VBJE01000224.1, from coordinate 13,865 downwards.
CGTAGAGGAATCGTCGACATGGCCGAGACCGGATCGAGGATCCGGTGCAGCTCGGACTCCAGCTCGCGCTCGATATCGCTCATCTGTGAAAACCCATAACGCCGGGCTCGGCCGCTCCAACCATTACTGGGTTCAGCGCCCCAGCACAGCCTGCAGCTGCTTGCGAGCCGCGGCCAGGCGCGAGGCGACCGTCTGTTCGGGGATGGCCAGGGCGGCCGCGATCTCGCGGTTGCTGTAGCCGTGGAAGTGGCGCAGCACCAGCGCGGCCGCCTGCTTCGTCGGCAGCTTCTTCAAGGCTTGGACCAGGTCAGAGCGCTCGGCCAGAGCCGCCGGGTCGGGTCCCGGCGCGGGCCGGCCGAGCCGGCGCACAAGCTCGCCCGCCTGGCGCAGCCGCTGGTGACGGTGGTCCGAGATCGCGACGTTGATCGCGATCCGGTGCAGCCACGCCTCGGCTGAAGACTCGGGCCGCCAGTCCTTCCACCTCCGGAACGCGCGCTCATAGGTTTCCTGGGTGCAGTCTTCAGCCACCGCTCGATCGCGCACGAGGGTGATCAGCGTGCCGAGGATGCGGCGGTACGTGTTGCGGTAGAGGCGCTCGAAATCGGCCTCGGAGCCGGGCGTGTACTCCTCGACCTGCGTCTTGACCTCGAGCGGATCGTCTATTGACTGCAAACGAATGTTCGTCTAACCTCCGAACATATGTCCGGCGCCGTCTTCAACGCATCCGCGTACACAGGTGACATAACGCTGGACCACGTCGTTTCCGCATCGCCGGCCGACTTTGTCCCACTACCGACGGATATTCGGCCCGAGCTTGCCGCCGCAATGAGCCGCCGCGGCATCGAGCGACTGTACTCGCACCAGGCCGAGGCCTATACAGCTCTAAAAAACGGGCACCACCTGGTCGTGGTTACTCCCACCGCCAGCGGCAAGACGCTCTGCTACAACCTGCCCGTCCTGCAGCGCCTGCTCGAGAACCCCGAGCGGCGCGCGCTGTACATGTTTCCGACCAAAGCCCTGGCGCAGGATCAGCTGGCCGAGCTGGGGGCGCTCAAGTCCGGCCTGCCCATCGACGTCCGCGTGGACACCTACGACGGCGACACCCCACCCGGACGCCGGACCGCGATCCGCGAAGGCGGCCACATCGTCATGACCAACCCGGACATGCTCCACACCGGGATGCTGCCGCATCACACGCGGTGGCGGCGACTGTTCTCGAGCCTCGATTTCGTCGTCATCGACGAGCTGCACACCTATCGCGGTCTTTTCGGCAGCCAGGTCGCCAACGTGATCCGCCGGCTGAAGCGCGTGTGCGCCTTCTATGGCTCGACGCCGACGTTCATCTGCGCGTCGGCGACGATCCGCAACCCGCGGGAGCTCGCGTGCCGGCTGCTCGAGGAGGACGACGTCGCCCTCGTGGACCGCAGCGGCGCGCCGCGCGGAGAGCGACGGCTCATCTTCTACAACCCGCCGCTGCTCAACCGGGAGCTCGGGATCCGGCGCAGCTCCATGCTCGAAGCCCGCCGGATCGCGGCGCCATGGATCCGCGATGGCGTGCAGACGATAGTTTTCTGCCGGAGCCGCCTCCAGGTCGAGGTGATGCTCAGCTACCTGCGCCAGGACCTGGCCCCCCGGCTCGACGCATCGAAACGGGTGCGCGGATATCGCGCCGGCTATCTCCCCCTTCACCGGCGCGAGATCGAGGCCGGCCTGAGGGACGGCGAGATCACGGGCGTGGTGAGCACCAACGCGCTCGAGCTCGGCATCGACATCGGCAGCCTGCAATGCGCGGTGCTTGTCGGTTACCCGGGGACGATCGCATCGACGTGGCAGCAGCTCGGGCGCGCCGGGCGGCGCTCGGGATCGATCGGGGTTTTCGTGGCTTCGAGCTCGCCGCTTGACCAGTTCATCGTCCGCCATCCCGAGTACTTCCTGGGCACCGACCCCGAAGAGGGCCTGATCGACCCCGACAATCTCCTGCTGCTCGCGGCGCATCTCCAGGCCGGGCTGTTCGAGCTTCCTTTCATGGACGATGAGCGTCTCGGCGGCGCCGATGTGCAGGAGCTGCTCAAGGTCTTCGAGGAGGACGGCTCGGCGACGCGGTCCGCGGGTCGCTGGTTCTGGAGCCGGCAGGCATTCCCTGCCGAGGAGGTGCACCTCCGCCGGATCCTCGCCGACAACGTCGTGATCATCGACACGTCGAAGCCGCGGCCGCAGGTCATCGGCGAGATGGATCAGTTCACGGCGCCTGTGCTCCTGCACGAGGAGGCCGTGTACCTGCATGAAGGCGCGCAGTACCACGTCGACCGGCTCGACTGGGACGAGAAGAAGGCTTACGTGCGCCCGGTCGAGGTCGACTACTACACCGACGCGCTTGCCTCCGTCTCGGTGCGGGTGCTGGATACCTTCGGCGGTCCGGAAGGCGACGCGATCAGCCGCTCGCATGGCGAGGTGAAGATCACATCCCTCGCGAGCATGTTCAAGAAGATCCGGTTCCACACGCACGAGAACATCGGCTCGGGACCGATCCACCTGCCCGAGCAGACGCTGCACACGACCGGTTACTGGGTCACCGTCGACGAGGAGCTGTGGCGGTCGCTGGGCAAGGAGACACTCGAGGCAGGTCTACAGGGAATGGCGCATTCGCTGCGACACATCGCGAGCCTGCGCCTGATGTGCGACCCGCGCGACCTCGGCTCCGTCGCCGAGGTTCGCTCCGTCACCACGCGCCTTCCCACCGTCACGGTGTTCGAGGTCTACCCGGGCGGGGTCGGCTTTGCCGCGCGCATGTACGAGCTCCACCGCGAGCTGCTCGACGACGCGGCCGCGCTGGTACGCGACTGTCCATGCGTCGCTGGATGCCCGTCCTGCGTCGGCCCCCTTCATCTCGTGGAAGGAGCGAAAGAAGCTTGCCTGCGGCTTCTCTCCGCGAGCGCCTTACCCGTCTAGGCGCTCCCCCTCGACCTCGACCGCCGCGCAGCCACGAGCTGCCGCGCGGTTTCGAGGAAGCAACCACGCCGTTCGGCCCCGCGGCGTTGCGCCAGGAGGTGATCGCGCTGCCCCCGCTCGACCCCGATCCCGGGTGCATCGCCTACATCGACACGGAGACGACAGGCCTCGCGGGCGGGGCAGGCACGTTTGTCTTCACGGCCGCCGTCGCGACACCGATCGCTGCCGGCCTTCGCGTGGCGCAGCTCTTTCTTCCGGAGCCGGGCATGGAGGCTGCATTCCTGCACGTCTTGCGCAACGAGATCGACCAGGCCGAAGGCCTCGCCACATTCAACGGAGGATCGTTCGACCTGCCGATCCTGCGCACGCGGTGGGTCATGGCGCGCATGCCGGGCGAGTTTTCGCACGCGCCCCATGTCGACCTGTTGACGCTGGTGCGCGCGCTCTATCGGCACCGGCTCGAAAACTGCACGCTGCGCTTTGTCGAGCAGCGCGTGCTCGGCTACGAGCGCGACGATCCGATGCCCAGCGCGCTCGTCCCCGACGCATATTTCGGCTACCTGCGGCAGGGCTCGCGCGAATTTCTCGAGGCGGCACTCGAGCACAACCGGCTCGACGTCATCAGCCTTGTCCACCTTCACTCGCGGCTGCTGCGGCGGCTCCAGGGAGCCGACGTCGACATGGACGCCGACGACTGGCTCGCCCTGGGGCGGCATCGCTGGCGGCGCGGCGCTCGCGCCGATGGATGGCGCGCGCTGCGCAACGCGACCGCGTTCGCTCGGGGCGAGGCCGCGGCGACAGCGGGCCTGCTGCTGACGCGGCGCCTGGTGCGTCGCGGGTCGATTTCAGGCGCGGATCGCTTGCTCGGCTGGCTCGAGGCACACACCCGTGACGACATCCGCATCTCGCTCGCGCGCGCGCGGCTTCTCGAATGGCGGCGGCGCGATCCAGCCCGCGCGCTCGCGGTCGTGGAAGACGCGCTGCAACGCATGCCCGAAGAGGCTGTGGGCCTGGAGACACGGCACGCACGCCTGCTGCGCAAAGTGCGATCGCGACGCGATATTCGCGACGTGGATCGAACGGTTCAGCTCGACGTCGCCGCCTTCTTCGCCACAAACCAATGAACAGGGACGGGCCAACCCGCCGAGGAACGGGTCAAGCCTCGGTGGACAGGCGCGCAAGGCCTACCTGGTTCGGGTCGTCGACCAGAACCGCCCTGGCGAGCGGATCGGGCGGCTGCTCGGGCTGCGCCCTCGGCGCGTGGGCCGACGAACAGCGGGCCGCCTGTGTCGTGCCGCGGCGGCGGAGGGCTGACCGGTCGGCCGGTGCCGTGCCTCGCCCGACTGGGCCAGACCGCCACTGCCCATCGGCTGATCAGCCGGGCGCTGTCTTAAGGCTGCGCATTACAGATTCCTTGCTGATTTCGCGAACGAAATCGGCTTAACGATCGTTAGACCGCGTACCGATGGTGCATCCTAGTGCGCTGGAAATGCCGGCTGGAGGTCGAACGCTCGTTCACCGCAAGCGGCAGCGCGGCCAATCGCTTGTGGAGTTCGCAATCTCCTCGATGGTGCTGTTGCTGCTGGCCATGGGTTTGATCGACCTTTCCCGGGCTTTCTACTTCTCGGTCAGCCTGCAGGGTGCGGCCCGCGAAGGCGCCCGGCACGGCGCGTGGTTCAACACCGCGGCTCGCCAGAACAACTTCCTCGACGACAACGACGTCATGACAGCGGTCAAGCAGGCGCTCTACGGCGCGGGCTTCTCGGATCCCCAGATCCACCTGATGGCGTCCGGCGGCTGCCTGGCTCCCTCCGACAGCAACGGCAACGGCAACAAGCCTTACCCCGCCGGCGCCTTCCCGGCAAGCTCGCAGAACGTCAACGTCTACATCTGCTACACGGATCCCTACGGCAACCAGACCGGCACGCGGCCGGCCGCACCCCTCGACAACTCCTGGAAGCTGGGCGACATCAACGTCTCCCTGCTGATGAACTTCCAGCTCATAACGCCGTTGATCCAGGGGTTGTTCGGCAACGGCCTCAACCTGGCGTACAACGAGCACTTCACCATCCAGGGCAAGCCATGAGACAGCGACTGAAGACGTACTTTCGCTCCGAGAAGTCGCAGGGCCTGACCGAGTTCGCGATCATCGCGCCGATCATTCTCCTGCTGACCTTCGGCATCATCGACTTCGGCCGCGCGCTATACCTCTACATCACCCTCCAGCAGGCGGCGAACGAGGGTGCTCGCGTGGCGGTGCGCGCCTCGTACTTCATCGACCCCAACGGCAACTCGCACACGTGGCCCACCGACTCCGACGTCGCCAACGCCATCGCCGGCCACGCCGTGATCATGAACCTGGCCAACAACCCCGCCTGCCCGAACGGACCGCTGCCGAACGGCGGCGTGCCGCAAGGCTCGCCGAGCAAGCCGGCCTCGAACACGGGCTGGATCTTCATCACCGACCCGAGCACCGCCGGCAACGGCACGCCCAACGGGCCCCGGGGCGGACTGGGCACCTACCCGCCGCCGAACCTCGGCGCGGGCTGCAACAACGTGACGCCGGCGACCGGCAACGAGCCGATCAAGGTCACGCTCTGGTACACGTTCCAGCCGATCACCCCGATCATCCAGCAAGTTGTCGGCAGCAACATCGTCATCACTGCGTATGCGGTTTACCGTGCCGAATACTCGAACTAGGTCTCCGCAGCGCAGGTTGCAGGAAGGACAGGCGATCGTCCTGATCGCGCTGCTGATCCTCGTCCTGTTCGGCATGCTCGGCCTCGCCATCGATTCCGGCCGCGGTTACGTCGACAGGCGCGACCAGCAGACCGCGGTCGACGCCGCGGCGCTCGCCGCCGGCGACTGGTGGGAGAACTACCAGGACCTGAACGGGGTCGTGGTTCCCAACTCGGTGGCGCTGTACGAGTCCGACCTCCGGATCTACAGCGGCTGGTCGACGCAGAGCCACACCAGCACGCTGGTCGGGCCGCAGGGCAACCTCCCCCAAGACACGTACACCTACACGTTCTCGGGCGGTTACGGGCTCACGATCGTGGCCACCGACACGCAGTTCAACGGCTACGAGTTCCAGTTCACGAGCACCCACAACCTGGCCCTTGCGTTCATACAGATATTCGGCGGCAGCACGACCGTGGCCATCGGCGCGACGGCGACCGCGATCGTCGGCAACCAGCGCCAGACGCCCGCCCTGCTGACCCTCAGCAACGGCAACTGCGCGACCAACCTGACCGGCTCCGCTCAGCTGACCGTGCTCGGCGACGTCTACACGAACGGCACCGCCTGCCTCGACAACAACCTCCACGAGGCCGGCAACTGCTACGGCGCCGCGGGCTCGAACTGCAACGTCGCCCAGTATTACTGCTACAACTCGACTCCGGGATTCGTGCCTTACGCGCCGAACCCGACATGCAACCCGGGAGACATCACTGGCACCGCTGTCGTGCCCGCACCGACGCTGCCCGACCCGGGCTACCTTGCCCCCTCGGTCGGCTACTACACGAGCGCCCAGGCGTACAGCCAGTACAACCGCGGGACCTGGACCGAGATGTACCCGGGCCAGTACGGAAACTTCCACCTGAGCGGCGGGGCGGCGAGCTGCGCCTTCCTGAACGGCGGCGTCTACAACTGGACCAACGGCTACGACTCCGACGCGAACGGCAGCCTTCTCTCCAACGAGCTGAAGGCTCCTGACGAGGAGGACTCATCGGCGCCGTCGACGGCAAGCCTCGCCGTCCCCCAGTTCTGGGACCAGAACGGGGCCGGGTGCGCTGGACACTTCAGCGTGGTCAACGGGGTAACCCAGACGATCCTGGTCGGCCCGACCTGCACCAAGCTGTCGCCCCTGACACCCAACCCGTGCCACTCTGGGGTGACCGACACGCTGCAGCGCAACAACAAGTGGGGCGTCGAGCTGACTTCGATCCGCTACGACCGGTTCCTCGACCCGACGATCGCGCCGAACCCATGCTTCGCCGGCGCCGGATGCCGCCGCGAGAGCGCGCCGTCCGCCTGCAAGCTGACACCGAGCACCGTCGTCGGCGGCAACAGCTCACCGTCGAACATCGGCATCAGCATCAACATCACCCAGAACGCCCCGGGGGCGCAGTACTACAACGTCTACCTCAACCCGTACGGATGCGACGGCAACCCGAACCACTTCGGCTGGGTCAGTCGCTACGACGCGCCCGGTTTCGTGAACGGAGTCCCGACCGGGGTCTACCCCAACGGGACCGCGTGGACCCTCGGCGCCGTCGCACCGGCCGTGCCTCCGGCGGCCGGCGCCACGATCTACGACATCAACGACACCATGATCCCCAACCCGGCGACGCAGTGCTTCGCCCAGACCAGGACGCTGGGCTGCGCGGCGCCGGATGACGAGACCAACCCGCAGTGCTTCAGCAACTGCCCGCCTCCAGCGAACCTGCTGTCGCAGGAGAACGCGCCCATGGCCCTGCAGTACGCCCCCTACACCGGCGGCGACGTCGCCAACGAGAACTACTGCCAGGTCTCGCCCAACCCCGGCAACGTGATCGCGCCGTGCGAGAACACCACGGTCACGCCAGGCGCGGTCCAGTTCTACTTCCCCAACGGCTCCTGCATGGACCAGAACTCCGGGGGCGCGACGTACGTCTTCGCCGGCGAGCAGTTCAACTGGATCGTGATCTATGCGCCGGCTTCGAACACGTGCAGCAACTCGCTGAACGGCGGCGCCTCGACGCAGTACATCGGCACCATCTACACGCCGGGGCAGGACTGGACCATCAACGGCGGCAACCGCTCGCCGCTCGCGGGGCAGGTCATCTGCTACACCGCGAAGGTCGCCGGCTCGGGCGCGGTGGGCATCGACTTCAACCCGAACTACTCCCCGGCGCCTCCCGCGGCCCGACTGATCAACTAGTCCGGGGAACCGCCTCGTAGCCCAGCGCGCGCAGGGCTTCGTCGATCCACTGCAGCGCCATCTCCCTGGTGTTCGTCCAGATATCGGGCGATGCGTCCGCCGCCGCGGAGTCGATGACGACCCTGCCCGCCACCCTCAGCAGGCGCCTCACCAGGGGAGCCGCCTCCGGGCTGGTGAACTCCAGGCCCTCGAGCGCCCGGGTGAGCATGAAGCATGCGGCGTTGAACGTCTCGGCATCGATTGCCGTACTATTCGCCAGCCGTGCGGCGAGATCGGCCCTGAGATCGGAGGGGTCCATACGCCGGGCTATTATTCAACCAGGGCTGGGCATGGATCTAACCGAACCTGTTTTGCTGACACCCGAGGGCCTCGAGAAGCTCAAGCGCGACCTCGAGGTCGCGCTGCAGCGGCGCGTCGAGGCGGGCGAGCGCCTGAAGGAGGCGTTCCAGCCGGGCGACATCGAGGACAACCCCGAGTACGAGCAGGCGAAAGAAGAGGTCGGCATGCTCGACAGCCGCATCTACGAGCTGCAGGAGATGATCGGGCGAGCCCAGATCATCCGGGACACGCACTCCAGCGTCGTCGGACCGGGCTCGACGATCGAGGTGGTCGACCACGACGGCGAGAGCGAGACCTACCACCTGGTCGGCGCCGTGGAAAGCGACCCGTCGGCTCGCCGGTTGGACGGGCGCTGGTGGGCAAGAAGAAGGGCGACAAGGTGACCGTGAGCGTGCCTTCGGGCACTTTGACCCTCACCATCAAAGCGGTCAAATAGCGCCACGTCAGTAAGGACCACCGCCGCGGGCCTCCAGGAGATCGATCCTCAAGAGATCAACCGGCGCACGACTCTCGGTGTTTTCTTCCGCCAGGCCGCGAAGTACGGTGACCGCGCTCTCATCCACTGGCTGAAAGGCGATACCTGGCAGGTGGAGAGCTGGAACGACATGCGGCGGGACCTGCTGTCGGTGGCGTCCGGCCTGGTCGACCTCGGGGTCAAGCCGGGCGACTGCGTGGTCCTGATCGGAGAGAACAGCCTGCCGTGGCTCTACTGCGACTTCGGCATCCAGGCCGCCGGCGGCATCACGGTGCCGATCTACCCGAACTCGCCGTCCGAGATCGCGGCCAAGATCGTCGAGAACTCGGGCGCGATGTTTGCCATCGCCTCGGACCAGAAGACCGCCGCCAAAGTCAATGTGAAGACGATCGCGCTGATGGGCGACCAGGTTGCCCGGTGGGTCCAGCGCGGTCCGACGCAGACGGCGGAGATCGCCGGCCGCCTGGCCGGAATCCAGCCCGACGATCTGTGCACGATCGTCTACACGTCAGGCACGACCGGCGATCCGAAGGGCGTCGAGCTGGCCCATCGCAACCTGGTCGATATCAGCGAGGCCGCGGTCAAGGTGCATCCGATCACAGACCAGGATCACTCACTTTCGTGGCTGCCCTATTCGCACGTTTTCGGGCGGATCAACGAAATTTTCATCGGCATCGTCTACGGCGGGCAGGCCTGGATCTCGCGGGGTCCCGACCACCTGGCCCAGGAGCTGCAGCAGGTCAAGCCAACGGTTATGTGCAGCGCCCCACGCGTCTACGAAAAGATGTATGCGGCCGTGATGGCGCGCGTGCGCGAATCAAGTCCGATGCGGCGCGCGATCTTCGGGTGGGCGATCGGGGTGGGCAAACGTCACTTCCATGCCGGAAGACCGGGTCCGCTGCTCACGGCGCAGCACCGGCTCGCCGACCGGCTCGTGCTCGAGTCCCTGCGCACGCGACTCAGCGGCGGGAGGTTGCGGTTTTTCATCAGCGGCGGCGCCGCGCTGTCACGCGAGATCGAGGAATTCTTCTGGGCGATCGGCGTGCCCATCCTCAACGGCTGGGGCATGACCGAGACGTCCTCCGGTGTCTGCTCCAACACCCTGCTCGAGCACAAGTTCCTGACCGTCGGCAAGCCGTTTCCCGGAGTGGAGATCAAGATCGCCGACGACGGCGAGATCCTGATCAAGGGCCCTGGCAACATGCTCGGCTACCACAAGAACCCGGCCGCGACCGCCGAGATGTTGAAGGACGGATGGATCTATTCCGGGGACATCGGCGAGTTCGATTCAGACGGCTACCTCAAGATCACCGATCGCAAGAAGTCGCTGTTCAAGACGGCGGGCGGCAAGTACGTCGCGCCCGTGGCTCTCGAGCAGGCCCTCATGAGCAACCCCGTGCTCGTGCGCGCGATCGTCGTCGGCGACAGCAGGCCGTACGTGACCGCGCTGGTGGTGCCGGACTGGGACGACGCGAAGAAGCAGGGTCTCGACGAGGCGGCGGTGCGGGCCTCGATCCAGAAGACCATCGACGAGCTGAACACCCACCTCGGCCGCTGGGAGACGATCAAGTACTTCACGATGCTGCCGCACGATTTCACGGAGGACAGGGGCGAGCTGTCGCTGAAGCTCGACGTCAAGCGGAAGGTCGTCGCGGAGCACTATCGCGACGCGATCGACGCCATGTACGCGGAGAAATCGAAAGACTCGTAATCTTCGGCACGTGGCGGGACCCATCGACCTGTCGGAGCTCCACGCGGCTCTGGACCGGCTCCGGCCGCAGCTCTGCCACTGCGGGCTGAAGGGCGAGTGCCTGGGCTGCAAGGGCATCGAGATGGTGCGCGTGCAGGCCGAGGCCGTGGCCGCGGCGGCCAGCCAGCCCATCCTGATCCAGGTCGCTCAGGAGTCGGCGATGAAGGACATGACCACTCGCTTCCAGGCGATGTCCGAGCGCCTCATGTCCGACCCCGAGATCCGCCGCTCGGCCGAGCAGATGCAGGCCCGGCTGATGTCAGACCCCGAGACGCGCCAGCTCCTCGAGGAGCTGATGCGCCGCCTGGGCGGCACGCCGCCGACCGAAGAGCTGAACTAGCAGGCCGGCCTAGGTCGTCGCCGTCGACGGGGACGCGGCGGGCTTTGGCCGCTTGGCGTGCGCGTTCCAGAGCGGCAGCGGCCCACTCTGGAGGCGCGTGATGATCGCCTGCTCCTGCGTGGAGGTGATCTTCTTGTCGGCGACCGCCTTGTCGAGGACCGGCTTCAGGTTGGCTATGACCTTGGACCGGAAATCGGCCTCGGAGACCTTCTTCGCCGCCGCGACCTGGGACAACGACTGGCCGTTCTTGAGGTCGGTCTTCAGCTCCGACTCGCTGACGCCGAGGGCCGACGCCGCCGCGGTCAGGTACTGCTGCAAGTAGGCCCCAAGGGCCTTGTCGCCGCCCGGCCTCCCCACCGCGCTCGGCAACGCGCATGGCGTCTGGTTGGCCAGCTTTTGCTTGATCGCGTCGGCCTGGGCCTGCGTGATCTGCCCGCTCTTCACCTCATCGGCGAGGGTGTCCGCGATAGCCCTCTGGAAGGCGGAGTTGATCTCCGCCTGGCTCTTGCTGATCTCGACGGCGAAATGCTTCATGAAGTTGCTGCACACGGCCGACGAGGAGCTCGCCTCCACCGCGGCAAGCTCGGCGTTGTTGGACTGAGCCGCGTTCGATGGCCGGAGCCCGAAGCCCATGCCCGACGCGGACGCGGTGACGACGACGGCTGCGCCGGCCACGGCCACCACACCTGCGGCGAGCCCGGCAACGCGCAGGTGGCGAAGTTTCCAGATTCGGTTGATCATGCCCACACTCTCCCACCGCGGCCGCGGCGGTTCTTTATGCATTTGTAAGTCGCTTCTCTACACTCGGCCGTATGGAGGCTCCTCCAGGCTCAGGTCAGGCTTCCGGTTGGAGCGGCAAGCACGCCGTCGAGCTCTACGTGCGCACCTACACGACGATGCTGCAGAGCTCCGGCGACATCAAGATCGAGTCGCTCGTCCAGGCGCACCTGGGCATGGGCTCGGTGTTGCATCCGCTGGCCGCGGAGCCGCAGTCGGACATGGGCGCGTTGCTCTACGCGACGCGGCGCCTGCCCGCCGCCATCAACCGATGCCGGCGAGTGGTCATGGGCCAGAGCCCACAGGGTTTCCGCGCCGTCCTCGGAGCCGACATCCTCAACTGGGAGGCTGTCAAAGCGCCCGCTCGCCGGCGACGTTGGTACCACGACGGGAAGGACACCCTCGCGGTCCTGATCGCGTCGACCTCCGACATCGACGACCTCGTGCCCACCCTGGTCGCCTTTCAGATCGAATGGAACAAGCTGCACCGCTCGCTGCAGGACGTCGGCCTCTCCGACGACGAGGCCAGGCGGGCGGCCGGAGCGTCGCCGGACGACTGGCGACGCCTCCACGATGCGTGGGGCGAATCGTTCGATGCCAACCTCGCCGCGATCAAGCGCGACGAATGCAGGATCGTGCTCAGGCTCATCGGCGGAAGCCACCTCGGCTTTGCCCGCAACGCGAGCCGATGGTGGCAGCCCATCGCCGGCGCGATGGAGGAGATCGGGGCCCGCGACACGCCGATCTACTTCGTCTCCTCGAACTCTCACAGCCTGGTCAACGTGCTGACCGGAGTCGCCCGGCGGATCGAGACGGAGATCGTCGACTGGATCGGGAGATCTGACCGCGACCTCGACGCCGAGCGGCGCAAGCTCGAGGCCGGACACAGCCGGGCGTCGCGGCAGAACTGGCTCTATTACGGCGCGCGCCAGGTGTTCGACGCGCACCCCGAGCGCGATCGGCTGCGCAAGTGGAGGGCCGAGCTCGAGGCCGCGAACGGCGTGCGGCACATCCCGGCCCGCGGCACCGGCGTCGACTCGGCCGCGCAGGTGTTCATGCTCTCCAAGCTCGATCCCTCGACGATCGATCCGCGGGTCGGCGCGGTGGACGAATCCCGGCTGAGGAAGTCGGACGCTTGCGTCATCAACATCGACTACCCCCTCGGCCAGGCGGCGTACCACATCCTCCGCCAGGTCGCGGAGCAGTCGGCATGGGTCGCGGGCGTCTACGTGCTGGGCAAGGCGGCGACCCTGAACGCTGACGTCGGAGACGTGATGATCCCGAACGTCGTCTACAACGAGCACTCCGGCAACACGTACTGGCTCGACAACTGCTTCACCGCGAGCGACGTGCAGCCGAACCTCGTCTACGGGTCAGCCCTGGACAATCAGCGCGCCGTGACGGTCCGCGGCACGTTTCTGCAGAACCGCGAGTACCTCGACCTGTACTACCAGGGCCGGTACACAGTCGTCGAGATGGAGGCCGGTCCGTATCTCGACGCTTGCTACGAGATCGGCCAGCCGGACCGCTACCCGGTCAACGAGAGCGTGAACATGGCGCAGGCGCACTTTGATCTCGGCATCGTCCACTACGCGTCCGACACGCCCTACACGCAGGCGAGAACGTTGGGCGCGCGGGGGCTCAGCTATCGGGGCATGGACTCGACCTACGCGGCTGCTATCGCGGTGGCGCGGAGGATCCTTCAGCGCGAGGACGCGCTGCTGCCGAAGAAATAGCCACCACGTGGGAGTGCGGGTGATTGTGCTCGCCCGCTCCGTGGTGGATCTCCCCGCACGGGTGGCAGCTCTCGACCTGGATCGTCGTGTGCCCGATGGCGAAGCGGTCGCACAGCCGGCCCTCGAGCTCGCGGATGACATGCTCGGCGTCGCCGAGCGACACGTCGTCGATCACGACATGGCAGCTGAACGCCGTCTCGTCCGACGACAGCGCCCAGACGTGCAGGTCGTGAACGCTTTCCACGTGCTCGGTGCCTGTGATCTCGCCGGTCACGGCGGCGAGGTCGATGTCTGCCGGCGCTCCCTCCATCAAGAGGTTGACCGCCTCGCGCACGATGCGCCAGGCGCCAAACGCGATGAGGACTCCGATCCCGAGCGACAGCAGCGGGTCGATGTACAGCCAACCGGTCAGCAGGATCACGGCGCCCGCGATGACGACGGCGCCCGACGCCGCCACGTCGCCGACGACATGCAGCAACGCTGCCCGCAGGTTGAGGCTCTCGCTGTGCCGGCGCAGGATCAGGAGCACAAAGACGTTGATCGCCATCCCTGCCAGGGCCGCGGCCACCACCAGGCCG
>VBJE01000223.1 GCA_005879675.1 Chloroflexota bacterium | reverse complement strand
AAGACCGACGAACTCCGGCAGCTGAGGATGTAGCGTCGGCTCGCCACCCGACAGTTGCACGACCTCGGGCGACCCCTCTGCCGCGACAAAGGTGTCGAGCATGAAGCCGACCTGGCGCGCGTCGAGCTCGAATCCATCGCGCGCGAGGTGCGTTCCGGAATTGGCGAAGCAGAGCGGACAGTCGAGGTTGCAACCCGCGTTGATCTCGATCAAGGCCAGGCAGGCGTGTTGCTTGTGCTCCGGGCAGAGGCCGCAGTCGTGGGGGCATCCGTCCTTGACCTCCGTCTGGAACTTCAGCGGCAGAGTACCCGGCTTGTTGTAGGGCGCGATCTCCGCGTACAGCCTGGCGTCGCCGAAGACCAGCGCCTCGAACCAGCCATGGCTGGGACACCGCTTGCGCATCACGACCTGGTTGTTCCGGAACAGGATCTGGGCATCGATCACTCGTCTGCATTCAGGACAGAGGCTCCTTGTCAGCTCCCAGAAGATTTCCGGCCGGTCGGTGCGGACCACCATCACGGCACTCCCCCGCCGCCCGAGTAGCACAGCACCAGCAGAAAAATGCCGGCCAGGATCGCAAGCCCGAAGGCGATCCCGTATGCCAGCAGCATCCCCAGCAGTATCGGCACGCGAACGATGGCGGCGATGATCAGGGCCGCCAGGTTGAGAACCCAGGGCGCCGCGAGGACGATCCCAGTCACCGGCTCGCCCAGGTTGGCGCTGGAGACGGAGTTGAGGATGATCGCGAGCAAGATGTTGCCGACGATCACCCCGAGGAAGCCAAGCCAGAAGTCACGCCAGTAGCCCGGCGGTCGGCGCTTCTTGCTCACCGGGGCCATCGGCGACGTCTCGGGACGCGGCGCATCCTGCGGCTGCCATCGCGTGCCGTCCCACCAGAACTTGTGGTCGGCCGTCCACCACTCGCGTCCGTCCCAGACGTGCTGCTTGGGGTCGAAATCGTCGCTGCCAGGGCCTGGTCCGCTCGGGGGCTCGTCAGACAATTTGCGCCGACGGCCGGCGCCGCTGCGCCAGGCCGTAGTACACGGCGACGATCGCAAGGAGGGCGATGCAGAAGAACTGCTGCCCGGTCAGGCCCAGGGCCATGACCTGGTTGTTGCGGGTGAACTCGATGAGAAAGCGCGCGACCGCGTAGCCGGCGACGCCGAACTTGAGGAGCCGGCCGTCCTGAAAGTACGGATGGTCCCGGAGCGCAACCAGCACTACGAACCACACCAGGTTGAACCCGGCGTCGTACAGCGGCGCCGGATGGACGAGGTAGTCGGCGCCGGCGACGGGCTGCACGCCCCACGGCAGCGAGGTCGGCTTTCCGATCCCGTCCTCACCGGACAGGAAGTCGCCGATCCTTCCGACGGCCATCCCCAGCGCCATCGCCGGGGCGAAGGCGTCGCACGCGCAGCCCGCCTTTCCGATCACGCGGCTGGCGATGTAACCGCCTATGTAAGCGCCGGCGATGGCACCCAGGATGGACCCCGGACCGACCCGCGGGTCGAACAGCTTGTAGAAATCGAGGACCACGGGGGCTGTCGACCACCCGTTGAAGAAGAGAATCGACAACCGCGCGCCGACCATCGCGCCGACGAATCCGGCCAGTCCGATCGGCACCACCTCGCTCGCCGGCCAGCGCCGTCTCCGCGCCTCGTAGCCGACCCACGCGAGCATGACCAGGACGCCGAGGAACAGGAAAAAGTTGTGGGCATAGACCTTGACCCCGAAGACCTCAAAGAGGACAGGCAGCATGCCTGGCGGCATTGTGGCCCATTCCTGGCGGTTTGTCAGAATCCGGCCGACTTCCGCGGCCAGTCAAAATTGAGGCGTGAGGATCGCGCTCGCGCAGGTCAACCCGACGGTCGGTGATCTCGCCGGCAACACCCGCCTGGTCATCGACTGGATCGAGCGCGCTCGGGCGGCGCAGGCGGACATCGTTTGCTTCCCCGAGCTCGTCATCACGGGCTATCCGCCGGAGGACCTGGTCCTCAAGCCTTCATTCGTGCGCGACAACCTCGCCCAGCTCGACGTGATCAGGGGGGCGACCAAAGGCATCGCTGCCGTGGTGGGGTTCGTGGACCGCGAGGGCGACCTGTTCAACGCGGCGGCCTTCCTGCACGACGGCGAGCTCAAGGCCGTCTACCACAAGGTGTTCTTGCCCAACTACGGCGTCTTCGACGAGAAGCGCTACTTCGTGCCCGGGCACCGCTGCCCCATCATCGAGCTCGACGGGGTGCCCATCGGGTTGTCGGTCTGCGAGGACTGCTGGTTTCCATCGGGACCGATGGCCTGGCAGGCGGAGCACGGAGCACGACTGCTGATCAACATCAACGGCTCCCCGTACCACTACGGCAAGCGGGCTCCGCGCGAGGAGATGGTCGGGGGTCGGGCCGCCGACTACGGCGCCATCGTCGCCTGGGTCAACACCGTTGGCGGCCAGGACGAGCTCGTCTTCGACGGCAACAGCGTGGTCTTCGATGCGTCGGGTAAGGTCCTGGCGCACGCCGGCTCGCTGGTCGAAGACCTGCTGGTGTGCGACGTCGACACCGACAGGCCGATCCACCACGCGCCCGAGAAGCTGAGGTACGAGGCCGAGGGCGCGGAACGGCTCGAGCTGCAGGTGGAGGAGCTGACGGTCAGCGGGCCAGGCTCCAAGCACACGTCGAAGATCGAGAACCGGGTGGCGAAGCCCCTCGAGGGCGCGGCCGAGATTTACGCCGCCGTCGTCCTGGGCACGCAGGACTACATGCGCAAGCAGGGATTCGAGAAGGTCGTGATCGGCATGTCGGGCGGGATCGACTCCGCCCTCGCGGCCGCCATCGCCTGCGACGCCCTTGGTCCGCAGAACGTGATCGGGGTGCGCATGCCCTCGCGCCACACGTCGGCCGAGAGCCTCGAGGACGCGGCCATGGTCGTCGAAAACCTCGGCATGCAGCTCATGGACTACTCGATCGAGCCGCCGCACAGAGGCTTCGAGGAGATCCTCAGCCCGGTCTTCAAGGGCACCAAGCCCGGCGTCGCCGAGGAGAACATACAGCCGCGCATCCGCTCGACCATCCTCCACGCGCTTTCCAACAAGTTCGGCTACATCGTGCTCAGCACCGGCAATAAATCGGAGCTCGCGACCGGCTACGGGACGCTGTACGGCGACATCGCGGGCGGCTACGCGGTGCTCAAGGACATCACCAAGACGACGGTTTACGAGCTGTGCCACTACCGCAACTCGCTCGGGCCGGCGATCCCCGACCGGGTCATGACCAAGGCGCCGTCCGCGGAGCTGAAACCCGGCCAGAAGGACACCGACAGCCTCCCTCCCTACGAGGAGCTGGACCCGATCCTCCGCGGTTACATCGAGGACGACCTCAGCCCGGAAGAGCTGGTGGCCGCCGGCCACAAGCCGGAAACGGTCGCGCGCGTGATCCAGCTGGTCGACCGCAGCGAGTACAAGCGCCGCCAGGCTCCGCCGGGCGTGAAGATCACTCCGCGCGCCTTCGGCCGCGACCGGCGGATGCCGATCGTGAACCGCTACAACCCGAACGGTGGACGCCCGCGCTGATCTCGGGGTCATAATTTCTGTCGATATCTCGTATAGGTAGGAGCTATGGCCGAATCGTTTGACGTGGTCGTGATCGGCGGCGGCCCGGGAGGCTACGTCGCCGCCCTGCGCGCCGCCCAGCTGGGCGCGAGGACGGCGATCGTGGAGAAGGACCGCATGGGGGGCACCTGCCTGGTCCGGGGCTGCATCCCGACCAAGGCGCTGCTGCAGTCTTCGGAGCTCTACACCCTCGCCAAGACCGGGGAGGCGTTCGGCCTGGTCGCCGACAACGTTCGTTTTGACTGGCCCGCCGCCCAGAAGCGCAAGACGGCCGTCGTCGACCAGCTGGTCAAGGGGGTCGAGGGGCTTCTCAAGGCTGGCGGTGTCACCAGCTTGAAGGGCGCTGCGCGCCTGGCCGGAAACGGCGCGATCGACGTCGCCGGGGAAAAGCTGCAGGCCAAGGACATCGTCATCGCCACCGGATCGGCAATCGCGCGGATCCCGTTGCCCGGCGCCGAGCTGACGATCGACTCGGACCAGATCCTGGAGCTGAAGGAGGTGCCGCGGCGCCTGGCCGTGATCGGCGGCGGCGTCGTCGGGATGGAGTTCGCGGCCATGTTCGCCGCCCTCGGGAGCAAGGTCACCGTCCTCGAGATGCTGCCCCAGGTGCTGGCCATGGTCGACGCCGACCTGGTCAACGTCTATGCCAAGCACCTCGCCGGGCTAGGCGGCGAGATCCACACCAGCAGCAAGGTCGATAGCGTCGTCAAGCGGGACGGCGGTCTGCAGGTCCAGTTCTCGGCCGGAGGCGAAGGCGGCGCCGTCGACGCCGACCAGGTTCTGCTCGCCGTCGGTCGCGTGCCTTACACCCACGGGCTCGACGCCGAGAAGGCGGGCGTGAAGCTCGACCGCTACCGGATCGTCGTCGACGAGCGCCTGCACACCGACGCCGACGGCATCTGGGCGATCGGCGACGTGATCGGCGGCATCATGCTCGCCCACGTCGCCTCCTATGAAGGCGTGTGCGCGGTGGAGAACATCGCCGGCCAAGGGCAGCGCACGCCCGATTATCACGCCGCGCCGAACTGCATCTACACCGACCCCGAGATCGCGCACGTCGGCCTCGGCGAGAAGGAGGCGAAGGAGCAGGGGATCGCGGTCAAGGTCGGCCGCTTCCCCTTCGCTGCGTCTGGTCGTGCCCTGACGCTCGGTCAGACGGAGGGCTTCGTCAAAGTCCTGGCCGACCCTGAGTCGGGAAGGCTGCTTGGGGCGCACATCATCGGGCCGCGCGCCACCGACCTGATCGCGGAGGCGACGCTCGCCGTCCAGAACGGCCTCACGCTCGAGCAGATCGACCTCACCATCCACGCCCACCCCACCTTGCCCGAATCGTTGATGGAGGCGGCGCTCGCGGCGCAGGGCCGCGCGATCCACTTCGCCAACCGGAGGTCTGCGCACAGCCCCTCCGGCGGCTCCGCCGTCCCCTCCGGCGGCCCCGCCGTGACCTCCCCACTTCGTGGGGAGGACATGCACCAGAATCAGGAGAAGCAGATGGCTGCCCCGGTCAAACCGTCCCCTCCCCCTCCAACCCCGAGCGCGATCAACTCCAAGGCGCTCGCGCTGACCAAGGAAAATCGCGACTTCATGCTCGCGCTTCACCGCCAGATGCAGCTCATACGCCGCTTCGAGGAGCGCGCGCAGGAGCAGTACACAAAAGCCAAGATCGGCGGCTACTGCCACCTCAACATCGGCGAGGAGGCCACCGTCGTCGGCGGCGTTCTGGCGCTGAAGAAGAACGATTACATCTTCACCAGCTACCGAGAGCACGGCCACGCGATCGCGCGTGGCATAGACCCGAAAGCAGTGATGGCCGAGCTGTTCGGCAAGGAGACGGGGACGTCACATGGCCGCGGGGGGTCGATGCACATGTTCGACGCCAAGCTCCGTTTCATGGGTGGCTACGGCATCGTCGGCGGCCACCTTCCGCTCGCGGTTGGCGGCGGATGGGCGGTGAGGTATCACAAGCAGAAGGACGTCGTCTTCTGCATGTTCGGCGACGGCGCCACCAACATCGGCGCCTTCCATGAGTCGCTGAACATGTCGAAGGTGTTCGACCTGCCCGTGGTCTGGTTCTGCATCAACAACCGCTACGGCATGGGCACGCCGGTCGAGGCGGCATCAGCTGTCGCCGAGATCTACAAGAAGGCGTGCGCCTACGACATGGAGTCGATCCAGGTCGACGGCATGAACCTGCGCGAGGTCATGCTGCGGACCAGCGAGATGGTCGAGAAGACCCGCAACGACTCCCAGCCTCGCTTCGTCGAGGCCCTCTGCTACCGCTTCAAGGGCCACTCGGTCGTCGACCCCGACAAGTACCGCTCGACCGAGGACAAGGAGAGGTGGCGCAAGGCCGACCCCATCGTCGCCTTCGAGCACGAGCTCGAGAAGAGCGGGCTCGCGGACGAGGAGTACTTCAAGACGGTCCGCCAGGAGGTCGACGCGCAGGTGCGGGACATCATCCAGTACGCGGACGAGAGCCCGGACCCCAAGACTGACGACCTCTACAAGTACGTGTACGCGGGGCAGTGGGAGAACCGGCCCGAGCTTCGCGCGGAGAAGGTCTGATGGCGACCGCGACCCAGCAGCAGCAGAAGGCGCCGCCCGCAGCCGAGGAGAAGCTCTATCGCGTCGCGCTGCGCGAGGCGCTCACGGAGGAGATGGAGCGCGACGACAGCGTCTATCTGATCGGCGAGGACATCGGCAAGTTCGGCGGCGCGTATCGCGTCACCGAAGGACTGCTCGACAAATTTGGTCCCCAGCGCGTCGTCGACGCGCCGATCGCGGAAGAGGTGATCGTCGGCACGGCCATCGGTTCCGCGATGCTGGGCCTGCGTCCGGTGGTCGAGCTGATGACGATCAACTTCTCGCTGGTCGCCTACGACCAGATCGTCAACAACGCGGCGAAGATCCGCTACATGTTCGGAGGCGAGGCCAGGGTGCCGATGGTGATCCGCATGCCCGGCGGCGCGGGCCATCAGCTCTCGGCGCAGCACTCGCACAGCCTCGAGGTGATCTATGGGCTCATACCCGGGCTGCTCACTGTCGCACCGACCACACCCGAGGACGCCAAGGGCATGCTGAAGTCCGCCATCCGTGGCGACAACCCCGTGATGTTCCTCGAGTCGATGAGCCTGTACAACGTTCGCGGGATGGTGCCGGCGGGCGATTACACGACCCCCCTCGGCAAAGCCGCGCTGAGACGCGAGGGCTCCGACGTGACAGTCGTCGGCGTCTCGAGGATGGCGGTGCTCGCGAACGAGGCGGCCAAGCAGCTCGAGGAAGAGGACATCGACGCCGAGGTCATCGACCTGCGCTCGATCCGCCCCATCGACTGGCAGCCGATCGTCGACTCGGTGCGCAAGACGAGCCGCTGCATCGTCGTCGAGGAAGGCTGGTCCACGTACGGTGTCAGCGCCGAGATCACGGCAGGTGTCCAGGAGCGATGCTTCGACTACCTCGACGCGCCGAGCCGCCGCATGGGCGGGGCGCAGGTGCCGATGCCCTATAGCTTGCCGCTCGAGAAGGCCTCCATCCCCACCGCCGAAGACATCAAGCGCCTGGTGCGGGCGACCCTGGGCAAGAAATCAGATGCCTGAGGTCAACATGCCCAAGCTCTCCGACACGATGGAAGAGGGCACGATCGTGGAGTGGAAGAAGAAGAGCGGCGACCAGGTGAAGACCGGCGACGTCCTCGCCGAGGTCGAGTCCGACAAGGCGACCTTCGACCTCGAGGCTGAGGCTGACGGGACCCTGCAGATCCTGGTCGAGCAGGGCGTGCCGGCCAAGATCGGCGCCCCCATCGCGAAAATCGGAGAGGCGGGCGAAGACGCCGGCCCGGCCCAGGAGCCGGCGCCGAAGCAGGCGCCGTCGAAGAAGCAACCGGCCGCTGAGCCGAAGCCCCAAGAGCCGGAAACCCCGCCGACGAAGGCCGCTGGGCGCGCGCAGGGCGCACCTCGTGAGGAGCGCGAGCCCGCCCAGAGGTCCGCACCCCCTCGACAAGCTCCGGCTGAGGCCCCTCCGGCTGAAGCGCAGCCACCTCCCCGTGAACGGGGAGGACAGGACGGCCAGCAGGACGGGATCAAGGCCTCGCCGCTGGCCCGGAGGCTCGCAGCCGAGATGGGCGTCGACCTGGCGTCCCTCAAGGGCACCGGGCCGGAAGGCCGCATCGTCAAAGAGGACGTGATGGCGGCGGGGGGACCGCGCCCGAAATCCGACCGGCGGCGGCCGGCGGCCCCGCCGGAGCGTCAGGCCGGTCCCGAGGTCGAGGTCGTCGAACCCACGCGGATGCAGGCCACGATCGCGCGCCGTATGGCCGAGTCGAAGTCCACCGTGCCCGAGTTCCAGGTGACCGTCGAGGCGCGTGTCGACCTGGCGGTCAGCCTTCGCCAGCAGCTGAAGGATTCGGTCCCCGGCGCGGAGAAGGTGACGATGACGGACTTCCTGGTCCGAGCGTGCGCGCTTGCGCTGCGCAGGTTCCCGGAGGTCAACAGCTCGTGGGCCGACGGCAGGTTCCAGCGCAAGCGCTCGATCAACATCGGCCTTGCCGTCGCGCCGAGCCAGGGCATGGGACTCCTGGTGCCGGTGGTGCACGACGCGGACATCAAGGACCTGATCCAGATCTCGATCGAGTCGCGCCAGGTTATAGAGCGGGCGCGGTCAGGCCGCCCGGCGGAGGGCGACCTCAGCGGCGCCACGTTCTCGATCTCCAACCTGGGCATGTTCGGCGTCGACGAGTTCACCGCGATCATCAACCCGCCCGAGGCCGCGATCCTCGCTGTCGGAGCGATCAAGGACGTGCCCGTGGTCGAGGGCTCCAGGATCTTGCCCGGCAAGGTCATGCGGATGACGCTGTCCGTCGACCACCGCGTCTTTTACGGGGCCACGGCGGCGCAGTTCATGGCCGAGGTCA
>VBJE01000222.1 GCA_005879675.1 Chloroflexota bacterium | reverse complement strand
CGCGCACATCGCGCGCCGGGCGGTGCTGGCTGCGATCGACGCGTCGAGCAACGGGACGCTCGGAGCGATGGCGAGCAGGAGCCCCGAGCGCGCCAGGCAGATGCTTGAGCCCTACCCAGGAGTGCGCGTTCACGATTCCTACGACGCGCTTCTCGCCGACGACGAGGTGGACGCCGTATACAACCCGCTCCCGAACAGCCTTCACAGGGAATGGACGCTGCGTGCGCTGGACGCGGGAAAGCACGTCCTCTGCGAGAAGCCGATCGGGGTCGACGCCGCCGAGGCCGAGGAGATGGCCGCCGCCGCCAAACGCAGCGGCAGGCACCTGATGGAGGCCTTCATGTACCGCTTCCACCCGGCGATGCGCGAGTTCGTCGAGGGCCTCCGCGAGCCGCTCCACGTGCAGGCCACGTTCGGGTTCACCGCCAAGGACCCCAACGACATCCGCCTGCAGCGCGACCTGGGTGGGGGCGCGCTGCTAGACGTCGGCTGCTACCGGCGAGCCTGACGACGTCGCGGCGCGGGGCCGGTTCAAGGGCGGCATCGATGTGACGGTCAGCGGGCTGCTGACGTTCGCCGGAGGCTCGACGGCGTCGGTATGGGCGAGCGTAGAGGCGCCGGAGGAGCAATCGCTCAAGGTCATCACGCGCTCAGGGGTAGTGGCACGGACAGAGCCCTTCACCGCGTACCGCGACCCGCACGACCCATACCAGCTGATGGTCGAATCGTTTGGAGAGAGCGTCCTGCGCGACAAGCCGGTCGCGCTTCCGCTGAGCGAGTCGATCGCGAACATGCGCGTCCTCGACCGCATACGGCAGGCGGCTAGGGCTTGACCAT
The DNA here is from genome assembly GCA_005879675.1 of Chloroflexota bacterium. Taxonomy (GTDB): domain Bacteria; phylum Chloroflexota; class Dormibacteria; order Dormibacterales; family Dormibacteraceae; genus 40CM-4-65-16. The sequence continues at coordinate 14,542 of VBJE01000222.1, read as the reverse complement.
CTCCTGAAACTTCGGGTCGTCGCGCAGCGTCGCGAAGTCTTCGTCGGCGGCGATGCTCGGCTTCAGGTCGGGGCGTAGCGCGAGCGTTTCCTCGAGCAGGGCGAGCGCTTCGTCGCGCCGCTCATCCAGCGCCCGAGAGCAGGCCAGGTTGTAGAGCATGGCGCCCATCGGGACCGCGGGCGCCGGCAGGGAGCGGAGCTCAGCCACGGCGTCTTCGTAGATCCTGGTCGCGCGGTCCGCCTCGCCGTTCTCCCGCAGGTAGGCGGACATGTGGGAGCGGGGATGCGTGTAGCTGTTGCCCAGCACGGCCTCGGTCGTCGTGGTCGCCCGATACCAGCGAAACGGCTGCTCCCCGACTTTGGTGTAGAGCTCGATGATCTCGCTCAGCAGATGGTCGCTGCGCCCCGCGGCGTCGCTCAGCGGGGTCCCGATCCCATTGGCCAGCTCGGCGTCGTTGATCTCGTCCTGCTGCTCGATCGGGGGCGGAGGCGTGATCGGGCGCCCATCGGCCAGCTCGGCGAGCCCCATGCGAAGGCGCTCGCGCCACATGCCCAGGTGGAACATGACCAGGGCGGCGGGCCAGCCTTGGGGAGCCTTCTCCGACTGGCGCGCCTTGTCGACGAACTCCTGCTCGACCTTGCGCTGGCTCTCCAGCGCATCGCGGACGGCGCTCAGGTCAGGCAGGGGTCAGGTCCGTGGTCGCCTGACCTTTAGCGGTGAGCGGGCCCTGCGTTGCAATCGGACTCTGGTCGGTCGCCGACACGGACGGAAGATTGATGGTCAGGTCGTCCGTCGCGGTCGAGTGGGCCTTCATGATGCGATGGCCGTCGGGGTCGACCCAGGTCGTCACGTCGGTCGTGAAGGTGCCGTTGATCGCCGGGCCGGAGGCCGGTGTGGAAGCGGCGCCCATCGGCCCCGTCATCCGAAGCGTGCCGTCGCTTTTCGTTTCGACCACGGCGGCTGTCACGCCGTTCATCGTCTCGTCGCGTAAGTACTTGCTGCTGCTTGTGATGTGCACGGCCGCGGAGCCATTGGGGTCCTTCTGGTCGTATGTCTTCGACCAGGTGTCGCCGACCTTGACCGAGTGGTCCGGCAGCACGGCGGCGATGAAGTAACCGCCTCCGACGCCTGCGAACGCCGCGAGAGGGCTGCCCGCCATCAAGTCGCCGCCGTTGATGCTGACGACTGTTCCATCGCCGTGGATCTTGACGTCGACTGAATTCGAGGGCAGGCCGGTCGTCGTGTTGGTCACGCCGCCGGACACCGTCTTCAGCGAAAAGTCGCTCAGCACGATTGACAGGTCCGCGACGCCGGACGCGTCGACAGACTTGACCGTCACCGTCTCGCTCGCCGTCATATCGATCTCGATCGGGATGGTCATGCCGCTCATGCCCGCGGTCTGCTTGGAAGTAGCGTGGTACTTGTATTTGTAGGTGTCGCCGGCCTTGAAGGCGAGGGAGAGGGAGTGGGGCTGCGATGGGCCGAACGAGCCACAGCCGGCAAGGAAAAGTACCGCCACCAAAGCCAGTTGCTTCATGCGGCCCAAAATACGCTAAGCCGCGGTTTTCGGAGCCTCCTCAGGCTTCGGTTGTAGCGTCTCAGCCGCAGGCGCCGCGGGGACCGGCACGATCTGGCGAAACGCCTCGAGCGCCAGGTTCCATTCCGCGAGCATCGCGGCGGCGCGTGGGCTGCCGGTGCGGCGGTGATGCTCCTCGACCAGGGCGCGAAGCTCGTCCGCGTCCTCGGGCGGCACCTCGCGCGCGACGACGCTGTCGAGGTTGAGCTGCCTCCACTGGACCGCGTAGGCGACACCGCCGGTCATGCCCGCGCCGGCGTTCCATCCCACGGGCCCGAGGGCGACGGCCACACCGCCGGTCATGTACTCGCAGAAGTGATCCCCGGCGCCCTCGACCACCGCGATCGCGCCCGAGTTGCGGACGCAGAACCGCTCGCCGGCGCGTCCCGCGATGAAGAGCCTGCCGCCCGTGGCGCCGTAGGCGATGGTGTTGCCCGCCAGCACCGCGTCCTCGCCGGCGTCGGCGGCGAAGGGCCTGATCGTGATCACGCCGCCGCCCATGCCCTTGCCGACGTAGTCCTGCGCCTGGCCTTCGAGCGTGAGCTCGACCCCGGCGTCCAGAAACGCACCGAAGCTCTGGCCGGCGCTGCCGCGGTAGTGGCGGCGCTCGCCGGTCGAAAAGGCGGCGCCGACGGTGCGATGGGAGTTGTCGATCTGTCCTTCCGACGGGGCCGTCGCGGGCGGTTCGCCGTTGCGCTGCCACGTCCTTCGGCGCGGGAGGTTGGCGTCGGTCGGCGCGACGACGAACGAGAGATCGAGCTTCGCGTCAGGCACCTGCTCGAGCAGCTCGACGCGGCCCACGACCTCGTCGAGGGATCGGGCCCCGAGCCTCGCCAGGTGCTCGCGCACCTCCTCCGCCAGCAGGAAGAGGTGGTTGACGACGTGCTCCGGACGGCCTACGAACTTTGCCCGCAGGTCTTCGCGCTGGGTCGCGATGCCGGTCGGACATGTGTTCAGGTGGCACTGCCGGGCCATGTCGCAACCCAGCGCCACCAGCAGCCCGGTGCCGAAGCCGAACTCCTCGGCGCCGATGAGGGCGGCGATGACGATGTCGCGCCCGCTGCGCAAGCCCCCGTCCGTGCGCACGCTGACACGTTCGCGCAGGCGGTTGGCGACCAGGACCTGCTGGGTCTCGGCCAGCCCGAGCTCCCACGGCGACCCCGCGTTCTTGATCGACGAGAGCGGCGACGCGCCTGTGCCACCGTCGTGGCCGGAGACCAGGATGTAGTCGGCGCGTGCCTTGGCGACGCCTGCGGCGATGGTGCCCACGCCTGCCTCCGACACCAGCTTGACCCCGACGCGCGCCCGCGGGTTCACGGTCTTGAGGTCGTGGATGAGCTGGGCGAGGTCCTCGATCGAGTAGATGTCGTGGTGGGGGGGCGGCGAGATGAGCTGCATGCCGGGCTGCGCGTGGCGCAGGCGGGCGATCAGGCTCGTCACCTTGAGCCCCGGGAGCTGGCCACCCTCGCCCGGCTTGGAGCCCTGCGCGATCTTGATCTCCAGCTCGTCCGCGCGCTTGAGGTAGCGCGGGGTGACACCGAACCGGGCCGACGCGACCTGCTTGACACGATTGTCGCGACGCACGCCGTCACCGTCGTCGTACGTGTCGGGGTCTTCGCCGCCCTCGCCCGAGTTCGAGCGCGCGCCGACCTGGTTCATCGCAATGGCGAGCGCTTCGTGTGCCTCCGGAGAGAGCGCGCCCAGCGACATGGCGGTGCTGACGAAGCGACTGACGATCTGGGTCGCCGGTTCCACCTGGTCGAGCGGAACCGGCTGCGTACATTCCTTGATGGCAAGCAGGTCGCGCAGGGCCTGCGGCTCGCCCATGCTCGAGAGGCGGCGAAATTCCGCGTACGCGTCCGCGTCGCGCGTCTGCGCGGCCTTCTGCGCCGCGCGCACCGCCAGCGGGTTGTAGGCGTGATGCTCGCCCGCTTTGCGGAACCTGACACGTCCATGGTCGGCCATCGCGGTGGGGCGCGCGCGCGCCGCGCGCTCGATGTCGTCCAGGTTCGCGCCGCCGACGCGCGACGGCACGGCCGGGAAGCACAGCTCCATCACCTCCGCGCCCAGGCCCAGGGCTTCGAGCACCTCGGCGCCGCGGTAGCTCGTAACGCACGAGATCCCCATCTTGGCCATGACCTTCAGCAGGCCGGCTTCCAGCGCTTTGCGGTATTTGGCCGCGGCCTGGTCGCCGACGGTCGCGAACGCGAGGTACGGATGCACCGCCGTCGCGCCGATGGTGACCAGGCACGCGACGTCGTGGACGTCGACCGCGTCCCCGGCGATGGCGACGATGTCGGTCGCCATGCGGCGCCCGATATCGAGGAGATGCGAATGCACAGCTCCGACCGCCAGGGCCATCGGCACCGGGATGCGGTGCGGCGCTGAGCGGCGGTCGCTCAGCGCGACCACGCCCTCCACGCGCGAGGCCTCGTCGCGCAGGCGGTGGAGCGCGTCGCGCAGCGATTCGCCGGCCGAACAGGTCGCGTCGAGGACGGTCGCGCTCTCCAGCACGCGCGCGAGCTCGGCCGGGCCGAGCACGGGCGATTCAAGTTCGAGCAGCGTGCCCGCGGTCGGTACAGCCGGGTGGTGGCGCCGCAGCAGCTCGCGGTCAGCGCCGCCCTCGGGCTCCAGGGCGCCATGTCGGGCTCCGAGCAAGACGCGCAGCGACATGACCGCCTTCTCGCGCAGCGGGTCGATGGCCGGGTTGGTGACCTGCGCGAAGCGCTGCCGCAGGTAGCCGTACACGCGGCGCGGCGTGCGGCCGAGCGGCGCGATCGGGATATCGTCGCCCATCGAGTACACCGGCTCGGCGCCGGTCTCGGCCATCACCTCGACCACGAACTTCACGTCTTCGGTCCCCCACCCGTGCATGGCGTGGTGGGCGGGAAGGTCGTCCAGCGGCTCCAGGTCGAGGTGGTGCCGCTCGACAGGGACGAGGACGCGGTCGGCAAGCAGCGCGTAGTCGTGGCGTGACGCGGCGCGCTCCTTGGCGTCGGAGTCGCGCAGCAGCGACCCGTCGCGCGTGTCGACGAGCAGCATCTGTCCCGGTCCGAGCCTTCCGCGCTCGACCACGTCCTCCGGCGCCATCGTCACGACGCCGGCCTCAGAGGCCGCCGCCACCATGCCGTCGCGCGTCCGCTGCCACCGCAAAGGCCGCAGGCCGTTGCGGTCGAGAGCCGCGCCGACGACCAGCCCGTCGCTGAAGGCGAGCGCGGCGGGACCGTCCCATGGCTCGAACCGGATCGACTGGTAGCGGTAGAAGTCGCGAACCTGCGCGGCCAGATCGCCGCGGCCCTCCCATGCATCGGGGACCAGGCTCATCAGCGCCTCGCTTACCTCCCATCCGCGGTGGACGAGGAGCTCGAGCGCGTTGTCGAGCGAGGCCGAGTCCGACCCCTCGCGCCAGATCGCCCCCCGCAGCTCCGGCTCCAGCTCCGCCTCGCGCGCGCGCATCCAGGCCCGGTTGCCGGTGATGGTGTTGATCTCGCCGTTGTGGGCCAGCATGCGGAACGGCTGGGCAAGACGCCAGTCGGGCATGGTGTTGGTCGAGTAGCGCTGGTGGAAGACCGCGAGCCGGCTCTGGCACCGCGGATCCTTGAGGTCGAGATAGAAGTCGGCCAGCCGCGTCCCGGCCATCAGGCCCTTGTAGACGACGGTCCTGCTCGAGCACGACGCGATGTACATGCGCACCGCGGCGGCCTCGGCGTGCCGTTCGGCGTCGCGCCGCGCCATGTACAGCCGGCGCTCCCACGTCTCGGGGTCGACGCCGGGATCTTCGACGAGGCCATGCCAGATCGCGGGCATCGTCTCGCGCGCTCGGTCGCCGAGCGACTCGGTGTCCACGGGGACCCTGCGCCAGGAGGCGACGCTCATACCGTGCGCCGCCAGCGACTCCTCGACCACGGGCCGCGCGCGCTCGTCCCATGCGAACAGGGCAACGACCGCGTACCCGCCGCCGAGCAGCGCATGCGGGATCTGGATCAGCAGGCCGGCGCCGTCACCGCTCTTGCCGTCGGCGTCGAGCCCGCCCCGGTGGGCAAGCCTCGCGAGCGCCTGGACGCCGAGCGCGACCGCTTCGTGGCCCGTCTCGGGCGTGGCCACGAAACCCATGCCGCATGCGGCCCGGTCGCCGGGGAGGTCCCCCGGCCACGCCAGGCGCGTTGGAATCAGCGCTGGGGGCACTGTCCACAAAGGCTACTGACTGTCGCCGGGTGGGGCTAGTGCTCGACCGCCAAAAGAAGTCGCTGCTGGTTGTCCGGGCACTACATCCCGAGGAGGGCCTGGACGCGCAGCGCGACGCTCAGGTTCAGCCGCGTCTCCGGGTCTTCGAGGTCGAGCCCGGTGATCTCCCGGATCCGGTCGAGGCGGTAGCGGAGCGTGTTGGGATGCACCCGCAGGCGCTTCGCGGCGTGCTGCTGCTCCCCGGTCTCGAGGTACGCCCGAAGCGTGGCCACCAGCGCGCCCTTCCGGGCGGCGTCGTGCTCGATGAGCGGGCCGAGGTGGCGACGGCTGTAGTCGACGAGGCGCTCATCGCTCACCGCGGCCAGCAGGCCGGTGAGCCCGAGCTCGGGGACGGCGACGACCTGTGCCCAGCGCTTGAAGCGGGCGAGTGACTCCATCACCGACGTGACCTCGCGGAGGGCGCCCTCGGCGCCGTTCGGCGCCTCGATCGGGGCGCTGAAGCCGACCGAAGCATGGCTGCGAGCCTGGTGGTCGGCAACCTCGGTCCCGAGCGGCAGCAGCGAGACCACCTGGTCGGATCGGCCCTGGACCAGGGCCCGCTGGTAAGAGGCGCGGATCACCGCGGTGACCCGGCGCAGGAACTCGCGCTTCAGCGCCTGGATCGCGTCCTCCGAGATCTGGCGGGCGCGGACGAAGCCGCGGAAGTCGTCGATGTCGACCAGCACCACGATGTGGTTCCCGTGCAGCGGGTAGCCGACGTGCCGCGCCCGACGCTGGGCCGCGGCCTCGTCGCCGTATGTCCCGTGCAGGAGGTCCTCGAGAAACTCGCCGCGCACGCGGCCCTCGACCTCCGAGAGCTCGCGCTCCTTGGCGATGGAGAGCGCCAGCACGAGGGCAGCCTGCTCGATGGCCATGAAAGCCAGCTCCTCGCTGTGCGGCGGATGATCGAGGACCGAGATGTAGCCGAGCACCTGGTTGGCGGCGAAGATGGGCGCGATCAGGCGCTCCCGGGACATGCCGAGGTGCGGGAAGGCAGGGACCTTGAGGGGCCCGCGCTTGGCCTCGACCTCGCGCAGCATGCGCTGGATCTGGGGGTCGAACAGGACGCGGTGCGGCGTGCCCTGGCGCAGGATCGTCTCCTTGCGGTGCGGGTCGGCGTTGCCGCCGGCGTGCGCCAGGAGGTGAAAGCTCGCGTCCTCGACCACGACCGCGCTCTCCAGGAGCTCGGCCAGCGTGCGGCAGATCTCGTTCACGCCCTTGCCGTCGAGGACGAGCTCGGTGAAACGGCGATGGATGTCGATCGAGCGCTTCAGGCGCCAGTGCTCGGCGTTGATGATCCGCTCCAGCAGCGGGGTCATGAGGTCGACGAACTGAACGTCAGACGAGATCGTGAACAGCGGCACCTTGAGGCGGTCGGCTTCGGAGACCATCTCGGGTGGCAGCCGGCGCAGGTAGGGCAGCGGCCGCACGACGAGGCCGGCGCCGCCTCCCTCGGCGATCCGGCTCACGAGCCGGATCTGGGCGTCGGGGTCGTCTTTGATCGGGAAGCCGCTCGTGAACATGAGGTCGCCGGCGCGCGGCTGGACCTCCGGCGTCTCCATCAGGCGCACCCACTCGACCTGGCGGTCAAGGCCGTCCGCGCCCGCCACGAGCTTGGCGTTGGCGAGCACAGAACGCATCGCCTCGCGCACCGTCGGCCGAGGCTCGTTCGCCTCGACCTCGGCCTTCCTGGTCGCCATCAAATTGAAGCTTAGGGTGTGGGCGGGAGACAATCAACCAGGCGTCTGGCTTGTGCCGCGGGTACTAGGAGCGGTTCACGGCGCACGGTACCTTCACGCCATGACGTACGAAGAGGCCCCGGACTGCGACCGGCACGACGCGAACGTGCCCATGCAGCTGCGCACCATGCACTCCGACTCCTCGCGGCCTGACGTCGTCGTGGGGTTGTTCGAGTGTCCGGAGTGCGGCCACGAGCGCAGGACGCCGATCCGGACGGGCGACACAGCCGAAACCGCGGCCTAGGTCCTCACCTCGGTCGATAGTCCGGACTATCGGCTGATTGTCATGCCCGATCGCGGAGAGAGGCCGGACTAACGGCCGTTGGTCGGCATTCCGAGCAGAGCTTGACGGACGAGTGCGACGACGGAGGCCGGCGCGCGAAGGTCGGCGGCCGTGAAACGAAGGACGTGGTAGCCAGCATTCAACAGCGCGTTCTGGCGCCGCAGGTCGGAGACCAAGCGATGCCGGTGGTTATCGCCGTCATATTCGACGACCAACCGCCGGGCTGGGTAGTAGAGGTCGGCACGGCCGATGAAGCGTCCGGACGCATCCAGAAGTTCGGCCTGCACGGATGGATGGGGCAAACGTGCGTTGATCAGCTCTATCCGCAGCCGCGTCTCCATGGCCGATTCGGACCTTGGATCGGCGAGTGCCGTCGCACGCCTCAATCTCTTGATTCCCTTTTCGCCCGGGTGCGTGTTGACGTAGACGGCCACATCGTGCAGCTTGACGATCCGGGCACGCACCGCCATGTCGATGGCCACCACGCACTCGACCGGATCGCGGATGCTCGCCAGATCGCGGACCGTCCGAAGTCGAGACGTCGCCGGGAAGCCTTTGATCGTGATCACGTCACATTCCGGAAGCGCTGCCCGCCTCAACCTGATGCCTGCTCGCGCTCGTAGCGGGCACCGGCGATCGATCGTGACCTCGACCGGTTCGCTGGGAGGCATGTCGAGGCCGAGCAGCCGTGCGGCGGTCTTGCCCGAGAATGCGAACTGAGCCGGCATGCGCCGGGCGACCGCGCGAAGGGTCAATGTCACGTCACGTCTCAAGCGACTGGAGACGTACTGGCCGCGGCTCATTCGGATCCATCGCTTCGTCTGCAGCGCCTTCCACGTCATGCCCCTTTCGCGCGCCTCGCCGACAAAGAACGGACCCGCTTGCAGTCCACCTGGATCTGACCGCAGAGCCACGGAGGAAGGATCAGGCGGCCTGGAGAGAATCGCAACGCAGGCTGTAAAGGCGGGTGGTTTTCGGAGTCGCCATCAGCACTTCGGTCGAGAGTCCGGACTAACGCCCTTTTGGTTGGCGGTCTGACGGTGATAGTCCGGACTATCGCGCGCGGCCGCGGCCGCGCTAGTTGTCGCCGATCAGCTCCCGAAGGACCAGGGGCAGGATGCCTCCGTGGTGCAGGTATCCCATCTCGGTTTCGTTGTCGACCCGAGCCCGCGCGTTGAAGTTGATCGCCTGCCCGTCGTCCGGGGCTGCGTGAACCTCAACTAGCTGTCCGGGCTGCAGCGAATCCAGGCCGCGGATGGTGAATCGTTCGCGTCCCGTCAGGCCGAGCAGCTGCGCGTTCTCGTGAGGGACGAACTGCAAGGGCAGGATGCCCATGCCCACCAGGTTCGAACGGTGGATTCGCTCGTAGCTCTCCGCGATCACGGCGCGCACGCCGAGCAGCAGCGGGCCCTTCGCCGCCCAGTCGCGCGACGAGCCGGTGCCGTACTCCTTGCCCGCCAGCACGATGAGTGGCACGCCTTGCTTCTTGTAACTCTGCGCCGCGTCGAAGATCGTCATCTCGTCACCGTCGGGGAAGTGCCTGGTGAAGTAACCCTCGCGTGAAGCGAGCGCGTTGCGCAGGCGGATGTTGCCGAACGTCCCGCGCTCCATCACCTCGTGGTTGCCGCGCCGCGCGCCGAAGCTGTTGAAGTCGAAGCGGTCGACTCCCTTCTCGATCAGGTACCGGCCCGCCGGTCCGTCGACCGGGATCGAGCCTGCCGGGGAGATGTGGTCGGTCGTCACCGAGTCGCCGACCATCGCGAGCACGCGCGCGCCCTCGATGTCCTCGAGCGGTGATGGCTGGGGCGAGAAACCCTCGAAGTACGGCGGCTCCTTGACGTAGGTCGACTCCGGGTCCCAGGCAAAGATCGGCCCGGTCGGCGCGGCCATCGACTTCCAGTGCTCGTCGCCTTCGAAGATGCGCGAGTACTCGCGCTTGAACATCTCCTGCTTGACGCACTTCTGGACGACGGCATTCACCTCTTCCTGCGACGGCCATAGCTCCGAAAGCATCACGGGCTTGCCGTCTGGCGTTTCTGCCACCGGCTCGGTCGCGAGGTCCTTGTGCATGGTCCCGGCGAGCGCGAAGGCGACGACCAGCGGCGGCGACGCGAGGTAGCTCGCCTTGACCAGCGGGTGTATGCGCGCCTCGAAGTTGCGGTTCCCGGAGAGCACCGCCGCCACCGCGAGGTCTTCCTTCGTCACCGCGGCCTCGACCTCCGGGCTCGCGAGCGGCCCGGAGTTGCCGATGCAGGTCGTGCATCCGTAGCCGACGAGGAAGAAGCCGAGCTTCTCCAGGGGCTCGAGCAGCTCGGCGGTCTGCAGGTAGTCGGTCACGACGCGGGAGCCCGGGGCGAGGCTTGTCTTGACGTAGGGATTCACGGTCAGGCCGAGCTCGACTGCCTTCTTGGCGAGCAACCCGGCGGCGACCATGACCGACGGGTTCGAGGTGTTGGTGCAGCTCGTGATCGCCGCGATCACGACGCAGCCGTTCTCCACCTGGGCCTGGTGCTTGGCGTGCACCGCGACCGTGGCGCGGCCGTCGACCGGTCCTCCCTCTTCGGTCAGCCGGGAGATTGCCTCGGGCTCGGGTTTCGGGCCCGGCGCGAAGACGGTCGTGAAGCTGCTCCACACGTCCGGTAGCGCGACCCGGTCCTGCGGCCGTTTCGGCCCGGCGAGGCTGGACTCGACCTTGGTCAGGTCGAGCTCGAGCAGCTCGGTGAACCTGGGAGGCGCGGCGCCGTCGACCCGGAACAGGCCCTGCTCCTTGGTGTACCTCTCGACGAGCTCGATCTGCTCGCGATCGCGGCCCGTGACCTCGAGGTAGCGCAGCGTCTGCTGGTCGACGGGGAAGAGCGCGGACGTCGCGCCGTACTCGGGGCACATGTTGCTGAGGGTCGCGCGGTCGGGAACCGACAGGGACGACAGGCCGTCGCCGCAGAATTCCACGAACTTGTCGACCACGCCGTGGCGGCGCAGCATCTCGGTCAGCGTGAGCACGAGGTCGGTCGCCGTCGAGCCGGCCTGGAGCGCGCCCGTGAAACGAACCCCGACGACGACTGGCGGGGGCAGGTACGCGGGCTGGCCCAGGATCGCGGCCTCGGCTTCGATCCCGCCGGTGCCCCAGCCGAGCACGCCCAGCCCGTTGACCATGGTGGTGTGCGAGTCCGTGCCCATCAGCGTGTCGGGGATCGCCACCTTGCGGCCGCCGATCTCGCGCACCTGCACGACCCTGGCCAGGTACTCGAGGTTCACCTGGTGGCAGATGCCCATCCCCGGCGGCACCAGCGAGAAGTTGTGGAAGGCTTGCTGCGCCCACCGCAGCAGCGCATAGCGCTCGCGGTTGCGCTCGATCTCCTTCTGGATGTTGCGTGTGTAGGAGTCGCGGAATCCGAACGAGTCGACCTGCACCGAGTGATCGATGATCAGGTCGACGGGCACCAGGGGATCGACCCTGCCGGCGTCCTTGCCCGCGCGCTTCATCGCCGAGCGCATCGCCGCGAGGTCGACGACCGCCGGCACGCCGGTGAAGTCCTGCATCAGCACCCGCGCCGGAAGGAAAGGCAGCTCCGAATCCCTGGGCGGGCGCGCGGGCCAGCGGGAGAGGACGCCGACGTTGGATTCGGCCGTCGTCCCCGACTCGGCCAGCCGGACGAGGCCCTCGAGCAGGATCTTCACGGTCATGGGCAGCCCCGACGGGTCGGCGAAGCCGGCACTGGTCAGCTCGCTCAGCGGGTAGAACTCGAGGTCCGTTCCCGCGAGTCGCGCCCGCTGTACCACAGAGGCAAAGATACCGCGACTCCGGATCCGTCCTCGAACGGCGGCCGAATTGATCCTTGACAGGGCACCGACCCCGGTCTAGATTCCCGCTAAACCGATTTATCCCGCCGCTCGAACGCGCCTGTGCGCCTGCCTGGGTGGGGCTCGGACTCATCGTTGGGATTCAAGGGAGGGACCAAAGTTTTATGGCCTGGAACCGATGGGCTAAATCGGTCGGCGTGGCGCTGCTCGCGTTGGCCACGCTCGTCATCGCGGCGTGTGGAGAGACCGGCGGCAACACCGGCACCACGCTCAACCGCAGCGGCACGATCACGATCTGGCACAACTGGGAAGGCAGCTACCTCGACGCCAAGAAGGCGATCTTCGACAACTACACGAAGCAGTACCCGAACGTCACCATCAACCTCGTCCACAAGCCCAACCTGACCGACGCGGTGACCACCGCGGTGCCGGCGGGCCAGGGTCCCGACGTCATCGCGTGGGTGGACGACGTCGTCGGCAAGTTCGTCAAGCTCGACATCATCCGCTCGCTCGACGGCCTGGCCGGCGTCGACATGGCTTACATGAACGCCAACTTCAGCAAGGCCGCCGTGGACGCCGACACGTTCGACGGCAAGATCTACGGCATGCCGGAGACGGTCGAGGCGATCACGATGATCTACAACACCGACCTCGTCTCGGCGGGCCAGCTTCCGAAGACGACCGACGACATGCTGAGCTTCTCGCAGCAGTTCCAGTCCCAGCACCCGGGCAAGTACGGCGTCGTCTGGAACACGAAGGACGCCTACTTCAACGCCCCCTGGGTCTACGGCTTCGGCGGCTACTACGTCAAGCCGGACGGCACCGTCGGCCTGACCTCCGACGGCACCAAGGCCGGGTTCAACTTCATCTCCGGCTTCCGGGGCAAAATCCCCGCGGCCGTCGACTACGGCGTCGCCGACACGCTCTTCAAGGAGGGCAAGGCGGCGATCATCATCAACGGGCCCTGGTCGGTCGCGGACTACGGCAAGGCCAACATCAAGTACGCGCTGGCCACGCTACCCACCGCCAACGGCAAGCCCGTGTCGCCCTTCGTGGGCGTGAAGACCCTGATGGTCTCGACCAACGCGTCGAACCCGGCGCTGGCGGTCGACGTCATCAAGTGGTTCGACAACAAGGACAACGAGATCGCCCAATCCGTGGCGAACAAGGAGATCCCGGCCAACAAGCTCGCCCTCGCCGACCCGTCGGTGCAGGCGATCGAGCAGGTCAAGGGCTTCGGCGCGCAGGTGAGCAACGGCGTGCCGCTTCCCAACACCCCCTACATGTCCGCGTTGTGGGACCCGGTCGCCAAGGCGCTGGAGGCGGTCTGGACCGGCAAGCAGACGGTCGACGCCGCTCTCGCCGATGCGCAGAAGGCCGCGCTGGCCAACATCTCGCAGCTCAAGTGATTTGAGGCAGTTCCATGAGGACGGCGGCATCGTGTCGCCGTCCTCACTCGTTCTGGGCTAGGCGTTGCACCGCACCAGCCTCCGGCTGACGCTGACCTACCTGTCCCCGATGATCGTCGGGGTCGGGCTGATCAGCCTGTTTCCGATCCTCTACAACGTCTACATCTCGTTCACGAACCAGAACCTGTACCACTTCCGCCAGTACTCGATCGTCGGGCTCGTCAACTACGGCAAGCTCTTCCAGGGACTCGACGCTGACTTCTTCATCGTCCTCGGGCGAACGTTCCTGTTCGTCGGCATCTGCATCCCGCTGTTCCTCGCCGTCGGCATGGCGGCCGCGATGGCGCTCAACCATCCGTCAGTCAGGTGGAAGCCGTTCTGGCGAGTGGCGTTGATCGTGCCGTGGGCGGTGCCGAGCTACATCACGGCGCTGGTGTGGAAGTTCTTCTTCAACGAGGACTTCGGCACGCTGAACCAGCTCTACCGCGTGGTCGCGGGACCGCACGCCGGGCTGCCGTGGCTGAGCGACCCGACGTGGGCTTTCGCCTCCATCGTCATCGCCAACGTCTGGATGTCGTACCCGTTCTTCATGATCGTCATCCTCGGCGCGCTCCAGAGCATCCCGAGCGAGCTGTACGAGGCGGCCGCGGTCGACGGCGCGAGCGCGTGGAGCCAGTTCCGCAAGGTCACCCTTCCCCTTCTCAGGCCGGCGATCCTGCCCGCGACGATCCTGAGCGCGATCGTCACCTTCAACGTCCTGAACACCGCCTACCTGATCACCAGGGGCGGTCCGTTCATCAGCGCCGCCAAACCGGGCGCGACCGACTTTGTGATGGTCTACGCGTTCCGGGTCGCGTTCCAGCTCTTCAACTACAGCTACATCGCGGCGTTCGCGGTCGTGATCTTCTTCCTCCTCTTCACGGTCACGATGGGCAGCCTCCGCTTCACCGGCCTGGTGCGCGAGGAGGCGAGATGATTCGAGGATTCAGAGTCGGGTTTCTGTCGCGCTACGGCGTGCCGATCTTCGTCCACGCCTTCCTGATCGCGATGGTCGTCTTCGCGCTGTTCCCCGTCTTCTTCGTCGTCCAGGCGGCGTTTCGGCCGGGCCAGTCGCTGTACTCGCTCACCCTCAGCCTGTGGCCGGACCATCCGACCTGGGACAACTTCGTCTACATCTGGACGAGGGTTCCGTTCCCGACGTGGCTGAAGAACAGCCTTGGCATCGGCATCGGAACCATGATCGCCGGCCTCATCGGGTCGGCCACGGGTGCCTACGCCCTGGCCCGATTCCGGTTTGCCGGCAAGCGGATGACCCTCATCCTGCTGCTCGCGATCCAGGCCTTCCCGACGGTGCTCGCGCTCGTGCCGATCTACATCATCCTGCGGACCGTCGGCCTGATCGGGTCGCCCTTCGGCCTGATGCTGGCCTACGTCGCGGGAGCCCTCGTCTTCGCCACCTGGAACCTGAAGGGCTACTTCGACACCATCCCGCGCGAGCTGGACGAGGCCG